>JAHBVU010000014.1 GCA_019637315.1 Gemmatimonadales bacterium | reverse complement strand
TCGAAGACCTCAACCGTTCCGGCGGCAACGGCCGAGAGGCGCGGATCGATTTCCGAGAGACGGCGCCTGCCGCCGAAGTCGGCTCCGAAGGCATAGACGTCGGGCGGCGTGGCCAGATCCTGGTAGACGCCGACCAACCCGCCATCCAACCCGCCCGTCAGATGGTCGATCCTGGCCATTCCCTTCCACAGCACCTGCGAGGCGCCAGTCGCAGGATCGAAGCGCACCACCACGCGCTGGCCCGAGCTCTTTTCCAGGAGCATCAGTGCGACCGATCGACCGTCCGGCTGCCAGACCGTCCGCTCATCCGCCTTGAGAATGCTCTGATAGGTCCAGACACTGTCGGGCCATGCGAACCTGACAGGAGTCGATCCGTCCAGCGGAACCACGGCCATGCCCGCCGGCCGGATCTCGCCGTAGTCCCTGTCATCCCTGGGGTCGACGCCCACGACCACCGCGCTGCCATCGCGGGTGAACCAGTGCACGGTCGGCACCAGCCGGCCCAGCTCGCTGCCGAGCTGACGGGTAGCTATCGCGCCGTCTGGAGCGACCTCGACGAGCCAGAGCTTGCCATCCTTGGTGTAGACGAGGCGATCGTCGACCGGGTGCCAGGCGTAGTTGAGCCGATGGTAGTCGTTGAAGGACGGGAGATCCTCGGCGACGAGTTGCACTGAGCCGCCATCCGCCCGTACCAGACCGAGGTCGAGCAGCGCGACCTGACTGGTCGGCCCCTGCTCCTTGAAAACCGAGAGGAAGCTGAGCCAGCGACCGCTGGCCGAGAGACGAAGCACGCTCGGTCGCGAGTGCCCGTCGGCAGGAGCCAGGATCCGAACCTTGCCAGTCGCCAGGTCGACCGCAGCCATCGACGCCAGATTCTCGCGCAGCATATGGGCAGCCAGCGGTGAGGCCGCAGGCGTCCCCGTCGCAGCAGCGGCGACTTCTGACCCGCTGGTTTGGACGGTCACGCTCGCCGGGTTGGCCGGCCCGGGGGCTGCCTGCGGACGCGCCGGCGATCGATACTCTCCCTCGGTCGGCGCCAGGGGCACGTAGAGGGTCCGGCCGTCGGGACTCCACCTGGGCTCGTCACCCGCCCAGAGCTTGGCCTTGATGGCGTCAGGCATGACGCGTCGAGCGCGGCCACGGGCCCGATCGTAGACCCAGAGCTGCGGCGGGCCGCCGGAATCCGAGTAGAAAGCCAGCTGCGCACCGTCCGGCGAGAGGACCGGGCGCCAGCAGTTGCCGCCGGGGCAGATCTCGACCGACCGATCCGTGCCGCGATCCAGGATGACGATCCGGCTTCCGACCACAGAGGTCGGGGTTCCGTTGCGCAAGTAGCGCTCGCTCAGGTTGCTGTCGGCGGGCTGGCGTCGATAGTCGAAGGCAATCAGGCGCCCGCCGGCCGAGACGGCCAGAACCGTACTCCAGAGAAACTCCCGGGTGTCGAACGCCGTTTCGTAGGAGAGCGCACCAGGCGGATCGGCCGAAGGATGCGTTGTCGGGGAGACCTGCGCCTCGAGGTCCGCGACCAGCGGAAGCAAGAGTCCAGCAATCAGAAGGTACTTCGCCATTCGGATCCTCTCCGGTGCCGGTCAGTCCTCGTCTGCAGCGGTGAGAGGAACCAGGCGGGCCCGCGGCGGAATCCCCGCCTCCAACTCCATGATCCCGACCGACGCGGGCAGATCGTGTCGCCGCGCCCCCGCCCCACCGGGATTCATCACGGTCACGACCATGTCGACCGTCGTCAGCAGAGGCAGATGCGTGTGCCCGAAAATGATGACCTCGGCGTCGGGGTATGCCTGGTGCAAGCCCTCGGGCGTCGGCCGACGATCGAGCTGATGCCCATGTACGATCACGAAGCGAAACCCGTCGATCTCGGTCGCGACTACCTCGGGCACCCGGGCGCGGATGTCGAAATCATCCGTGTTGCCCCAGACAGCCAGCACCGGAGCAATCGCCTCCAGCTCGGTGAGCAGCTCCGGTGGGCCGATGTCGCCGGCGTGCAGAATCAAATCGACTTCTTTGAAGACGTCGAACACCTCCGGCCGCAGCATGCCGTGGGTGTCGGAAATGATGCCGAGCCGCATCCTATTCCTCCTGCCAGCGCGGCGCGCCGGTCAGATCGAGATTGAACTGATCAAGCACACGCTGCGCCACGAAGTCGACCAGCTCCGCCACCGTGGTCGGTCGATGGTAGAAACCGGGCGCCGCCGGAAGAATCGTCGCGCCTGCCTCCGCAGCTGCCGTCAGGTTTCGAAGGTGCACCAGCGACCATGGCGTCTCTCGCGGCACCAGCACCAGCTTGCGCCCTTCCTTGAGCGTGACATCGGCGGCCCGCTCGACCAGCGAGCGGCTGGTGCCGTGTGCCACCGCCGCAACCGTGCCCATCGAGCAGGGGCAGATCAGCATGCCCGCCGTCCGCTGCGAACCCGACGCCGGCTTGGCGCCGCGATCGCCATCGTCGAAGAGGGTAATGCTGCTCCAGTCGCCGCCGGTGGCGCTGCGGAGTGCATCGATGTCGGCAAGGCCGGCCTCGGTTTCGAGCAGGCGCCAGCCATGGCCGGAGACGATGAGCCAGACGGGCACCCTGTGCCGTGCCAGCGCGTCCAGAATACGCACGGCGTACGGCGCGCCCGAGGCGCCCGTGATCGCCACCACCAGGGGGCTCGACATCAGCGGCCCCGCCGGTTGGGCGTGGGGGTGCGCACGGGATGCTTCGGCGGCCCGACCGGGGCCGGTCGCGACGGGCGGGAGGGCGCGCCGGGTCGATCCGGCCGTTTCGTCGCCGGGACGGGGCCGGGCCGGCCCTTGTCAGTGATCCGAGGGGTCATCGTCGCAATCTAAGCGTTACCGCAGTCGAGCAGCCGGTCGGTCCCAGTAATCATCCGCGCGGATATCAGTACGGTGCATCTCGGCCTGGTCCCACGGTTTTCGACCGTATGCCCGCTGTCTCGGCCAGACCTCGGCCATGGTCCGCGCCTGGTAGAGCCGGCCGGCCTTCATGACGTAGCGGATCTCGGTGGTCTTGCGAATGTCGGTCAGCGGGTTCGCGTCGAGCACCACGAGGTCGGCGAGCTTGCCGGGCACGATCGATCCGAGGTCCCGCTCCAGGCCGAGGAAATGCGCCCCGTCGAGGCTCGCCGCTTCGAGCGCCTCCATCGGCGACAGCGCCTGCGCGTAGCTCCAGACTTCCCAGTGCGTACCAAGCCCATCCTGCTCACCGTGCGCGCCTACGGCCAGGCGGCCACCGGCGCGTTTGATGTCGGCGGCGCCCTCCGCCAGGATCGGGAAGATGAACTCGGAGAGGGGCTTGCTGGTCAACCCTCGGCGCAGCGCCAGCTCCGGCCACGGGGTCCACTCCCGGACTTTCGGATTGCCCCAGAGGTCCTCCTGGCCGAGCCAGTAGTCGATGGCCGCGCCGTGCGGGTAATCCGAAATGAAGAGCTGAGCCGAGTAGTGGGCCCCGGCCAGGCCCAGGAACCGGGTGTAGTCGGCGTAGAGCGGGTGATACTGGATCGGATGCTCCCACCCGGTACTGCCGTTCATGATCAGGCCGAGAATGTACAGCGGGTCGGATCCCTCGGACGTGATGGTGACACCTGCGGACCTGGCAGCCTCCGCCAGCATCTGGCGCTGGACCCGGGTACACTGGCGATAGTCCTTGATCGAGAGCGTGCCGAGCTTGGCGTGTCGGCGAACATGATCGAGCGCTTCCTGGTAGCTATCGATCTCACGCAAGTCGTCGAAATCGCTGCAAGTGAGCGGGACACCGGTCGAGTACGTTCGAGGCCCCACCACGCGACCAGCCTCGATCAATTCCGACAGCGGGAAACTGACCTGCTCTGCGGTGGCCGGATCGTGCGTCGTCGTGACCCCCCAGGCCAGATAGCGGGCCGACGAGGCGCGCCGCTCGGGGATCATGCCGTCGACCTCGTCGTTGGTATGGTGCGCATGGACATCGACCCAGCCAGGCATGATCGTCTTGCCGGTCACATCGATCCGATCGGTTACCCCGGTCAGCGGGCAGACGCCCACACAGGCAATCCTGCCGTCGCGGACGACGACAGTGCCTCGCTCGATGACCCGCCGGTTGTCGAGCGTGATGATCCGGGCGCCGGTGAGCGCCACCGTGCCGAGGCCGTGATCCCTCGGAATCTCGAAGTCGAGCGGTATCGAATCGACTCGCTGGCGGACAACATCATAGCTCAGGTAGGTGTTGGCGCTGACCAGTTCGAGCGTGGTCGCGTTGCGCCACCGGGGAAACATGCCGCCGTGACGGGTCAACCGGCGGAGCGCGGGCGCACCGTCTGCGAGGCTGACGGTCAAGGAATCTCCCACGGCCACCGCAGGTAGCGGCGCGAGGTAGACATCGTGCTTCTGCCGAATGGCGAGCCAGCGGCCATCGGGTGACGGCGCCACGGTAGCGACCGCACCGGCCACGACCGGGTGCACCCACGGGTCCTGCGTCGACGCCCGAGTCGCCACCAGTGTCGTGCCGTGGACCCGGTATGTGAGACCCGCGGTATTGGCAGCCGCGTCCAACGGCCCCGGTCCACGGACCACCGTCACAGCGCCAGATCCATCGATCGTTACCAGCTCCCAGCCGGCGGCGTTCGGAAGGTATTTGAGTGCCGGCGACCATCGATTGACCACGATGCTCTGCCCGTCAGCGGCAGCACGAGGGTAGAGATACCGCCCCGCTAGCCGGGTAATCCGCTCCGGCGTTCCGCCGGGCCGCACCCTCCAGACCGCACCACCCTCGTCGTCGCTCCAGGTGGTGAAGAGCACGGTACCACCGTCGGGCGTCCAGTCGGGCGTCAACTCGAATCCGCCGGGTCCGGGCTCCAGCAGCGGCGCCATGGCGCCATCTGGCAAGCTCCGCAGCCAGAGCCGGCCCGCCGCCTCGAAGACGAGCTGGCCACCGTCGGGCGAGGACGCGGGCCAGCGGATGGCCCGGGGTCGAAAGACCCGGTCGTCGATCGCGCCCTGGTGGCGGGCCATTTCCGAAATCTCCCGGCGGACCCGGGCCTCGAACGGAATCGTTTCGACTCGACCCGATTCGATCCAGAGCCGTCGGATCCGGCCCCCCTGGGTAATCACGATCGATTTGCCGTCCCGGGCCCAGGAGTAGCCAGGCAGCACCCGGTGGTCCCACGCCGGGTGGAGGTCCATGGCATCGCCCGTGATCGGGTCCATGATGACGCGATCGACTCCGGTTTCGAGATCGCGGAGCCAGAGCGCCGTCCGACCGATATACTGATGCCCGCGATAGGAAGTGCGCGCGCCGGGAATCTTCCGGGCATACGCGAGCCAGCGGCCGTCGGGCGAGACTTCCGGCGCAATCTCACCGAGCCGAGCCGGGTAGGTGGTCCGGCCGCAGCAGGTCAGGTACCGATCCTTGGTTTCGGTGAGGTCGTCGATTCGACCCGAGCGGACCTCGAGCCTGCGGAGCCGGCGATCGGCCCCTGAAAACAGCGACGAATGGAAGTAGAGGTAGCGGCCGTCGGGCGACATCGAGGGCCACTGCGCCCGATCCTGGCCTGCCCAGTAGCCGGCGCGGGCGGGCACCGACGACGCCGATGGAGGCAGCTTGACCAGCGCCGTCCCGGGTCCGCCCGCGCGTGGAAAGCTCCAGATCTCGTCGTTGGTGCGATAGAATCCCGCCGGCGACTTCATCTTCCGGGAGATCAGAATCGCCTGCCCGTCAGGCGTCCACGCCGGCTCGGCGGCACGTGAGTCGTCGTCGGCAAAGAGCTGCCGAGGATTCGAACCGTCCGCTCCCATGACCCAGAGGTTGTCCTGACCGCCCCGGTCGGACACGAACGCGATCTCACGACCATCGGGCGAGATTCGCGGGTGATAGTTGAGGGCGATACCGCTTGCTGCGGTCAGGTTCTCCGCCGTACCGCCCGTTACCGGCAGGCGATAGATGTGGCCCAGCAGGTCGAAGACGAGCCATTGGCCATCCGGCGCGAGATCGACGGAGAGATAGGTGCCCTGATCGACGGTGAAGTCAATGACTCTGGTCGTGCCCCGGGCTTGAGTAACCGACCAGTCGCTGGCACGCTGGGCTGCAGTCGGACCAGCCAGGAAGGCGAGAAGCGCGACAACGAGCGGGGGGCGGCATCGCATCGGCTCGAATCTCCAGAAGGGGCCGTCGTCAGGGGAGCGGAACGTCGAGCGTGATCTGTGAGGTGACGTGCGGCAGCAACTCGGCTTTCTCGAACAGCACCGGCTTGAGGCGGCGCTCACTGGTGAGCTGTGCCTGATCATCGCGATGCGGCGAGCCCGCGCGCGAGGTCTGACCGAAGTTGTGCAGTGTGAACGACTGGATCGGATCGCTGAAGACGGTCAGCCGGAGCAGCCGCGAGCCGATCTGCGCCATCCGGTGACCGCTCGAATCCGGAGCCACCGCCGTGAACGCGCGCTGGGTGTGCACGCAGAGCAGATCCCAGGACGCGAGGCTTTCGCAGTGACGGCGGTCGTCCGTAGCAAGTGCCACCCCGCCCAGCGGATACGACGGTGAACCCGGCCGACCGATCCGAAACACGTCGCCGAGCCGCGCATCGGTGCGCCCTTCCTTGGCCATCCGCGCCACGGCGCCCTCGAGCGCGTCGACCACCCGGTCCGCGACGCCAGGCTCGAGCGGTTGATCCGGCCGGCCGCCCGCCTCGAGCACCGCGCGGGTACCGGCTGCACCAGCCTGCTCGAGCAAAGTGGTTCGCCAGTACCAGTAGCCGAGCGCCGCCTTCGATTCGGCCCGCGCGTGACCGTCGAAGCGGAGCAACCCATCGGCCAGTTGCCGAGCTGCCGGTGAGAGGCGACGGAGCCGATCCGGATCGGCCGCGACGCTCCGCCTGAGCGCCTCCCGCCACTGCTCGGTGTCGATCCATTTCTCATCGAGCGCCAACTCGATCGCGTCATCCACCGTAAACCGGACCGCGCTCGAGAGCACCTCGACGGCCCGACGGCCGCGCGAATTGGTGCGTCCCTCCCGGTCGTTGTAGATGTAGTCGGGGTAGCGATCCGGCGTCATCGGGCTTCCCTCGAACATCCGATCGGGCCCGATGTTGTTGTTCTGCATGTAGCCAGTCGAGGGGTTCTCGATCTGAACGAGATCTTCGAACGGATGAATCCCGAGCCAGGCGGTGCGCGCGGTGTTGCCGTCGAGCGCACGTCGCCAGTTGACGCCCGAGGGTCGGCGCGGAGTCCGCCCGGCGCGCACGTAGAAGGTCGCGCCATCGACGTCACCCGCCATCACGTTCTGCGGGAACATGCCCTGCAACCGCATCGCCTCCTTGAGCTCGGCGACGTTGCGTGCGAGCACCATCCGGTACACTTCCTCGTCGAAGTCACCAGCGCGGTCCATATAGCTGGTGCTGACGACCCAGACCTTGCCGTCCTTCCGCCCCACCACCGGCGAAAGGATGCCGTTGTGCCGAGTGTAGGTCAGGGTCCGTCGGACCGGCCCGGCGCCCTGAACCTCGATCCGTACTGGCTCCTCGATCAGCCGTTGGAGCGCACCGTCGCTGCGGTACCGATCAGTGCGACCAGGCTCGAGCGTCACTTCGTAGCAATCGGCGACACTGGGTGCGCCGGTGGTCATGCCCCAGGACACCCGCCGTGTCTGCACCAGCAACGGCATTGCCGCCACGGTGAACCCGGCAAACGAGAGCCGCCCGGCATGGAGCCGGACCTCGAAGACGAACTGGCCGTCCACCTCACCATGCGGATCGCTCAGCACGATGGTGTTGCCTCCGGCCGTACGCCAGGGGGCCAGGACCCACTCGTTGGACGCCGCCACCGCCCGATTCGCGAGCCCGTCCTCCGCAGCTGCCGAGAGCTGCACGCCTGAGGCCCGGCATTTGGCGAGGCCATCGCCGGCCTGGTAGGCCAGCCACAAGAGCCAGCGCGACACGGCCACCAGGTCGGTTGCCGTTACGGTCGGCATCCAGGCAGGCACGGCGGCGCGGTGGTCGGCTACGTACCGATTGAACCCTTGGGCCCACCGTTCGTAGTTGCGCCGGAGCTCAGGGCTCAGACGGGTCAGGCCGACGCGGGCTTCGGCATGATGGCGCCAGAGTCGCGAGGTATAGTCCGACTCGACCATCTCGGGACCGAACGCCGCGGCCGCGGTACCCCGCGCCGCCAACACGATTCGGCCGAGAAACTCGCCTTCGTCCTCGGCGGCCACATACCCGAAGGCGTAATATCCCTCATCTTCGCGGTCGGCGTAGATGTGGGGAACGCCCCAGGTGTCACGGTAGATCGTGGCCTGACCCGCCTGCCCCCACGCTATCTGAGCAGGCACCAGTACGGCAAGCGCACCAACCAGCACCGACACCCTGGCGAGCCGCGCCGCCGTGGCTGCGAGTCGATTCGGCCCGGCGCCGCCACGGACCCGGATGATGCCTGGCCGGCCGTTCACGGGGCCGCCGGGACGGGCGTCCGGATCCGGGCCCGGAAGGTCGCCTCCGAGAACGGCGACGGTTCCTCGCTGAGCAGCGTCGAGGGCTGACCTCTGAGGTACTGGTCGAAGAACGCGAGCGTGTAGGCATTGATGATCTCATGGGCCCTTCGGGCATCGATCCGTTCCTTGGACCGCTTGTAGAAGAGCGCCAGGTCCGAAAAATCGCCGTGGTCGGTGCCGGCAATCGTGACGTTGTACCAGTCGCCCGACGACAGCTCACGCGTGGTGCTGTCCCAGGCAGCCGTCATGGCCATCAGCTCGCGAACCGCCGGGCGCTGCTTTTCCGGATAGAGTTTCTCGTAGTCCGTGGCGTTGTGCAGCTGCATGATGGGACGGGTGGTTCCCCGCTCGCGCACAGCGCCGAAGAGCTGTCCGTCATGATCGACCGCGGCCTTGACCCGCGGGTCGTCGGCGGTGAGCTGGACCGCGGTGGCCCCTCCGAAGGACCAACCGAACGCTCCGATCCGATCGAGGTCGAGCCGTCCCTGGAAGGGGCCCGGGTCACGGGCCAGCCCTTCGATCTGATCGAGCACGAAACGCGCATCGGCCACCCAGATCGGAAAGACCGGGTCGTCCAGGAATGCCCAGGAAGCGAGCGCATCGGCGCGGCCATCGCCGGTTTCCTTCGGCATCGTCAGCGTATCGGGCGCGAACGGGGTGCCGTCAGGATACTTGACGGTCTGATTGAAGCCGAAGTGCTCGATCGAGACGACAGCATATCCGTAGCTGGCGAGCCACTGGGTCGTGAAGGTGGCGCTCCAGCGGGTCCAGGCACCGCCGTGATTGTAGACCAGAACCGGAAATGCTCCGCCCGACTCGGCCACCGGCGCATTCAGCACGGCGTGGGTCTTCGACTTGCTGGCGGCACGACCACCCGACCGGCTCGCGAACTCATCCGGCCGCAGCAGGTATCGCGCGGTGTCCGCTCCCCCCGGCACCGCGGGGTACCAGACCTGCACCACGACTCGGCGATGGTCTGACGGATCTTTGGTGTACGGCTCAGCACGACTCGAATCGGTCCAGGAATACTCCCGAGTGCCCACCGCATAGGGCCCGCTCGGCTGCACGAACAGCTGCTCGGGAAACCTTGGCATCATTCGGCGGACGTAGAGGCCGAGGGCCACGACGACGAGTGCCAGCACGACGATCGCAATCTTGACGACCTTCTTCCACATGCGAGCCTCCGGCCGAGCAGGGATTAGACGAGCCGATCGAGCAGTGCAAACAGAAACACGGTAACGCTCATGACACCGTTCATGGTGAAGAAGGCGGCGTCGAGCCGGGACAGGTCGCCCGGTTTGACGAGCTGGTGCTCATAGGCCAGAATGCCGGCCGCGGCCACGAGGCCCAAGTAGAACCAGAGCCCAAACCCGGCGCCGTACCCGAACGCCGCCAGCGCCGGAATCGTGAGTCCATGCAGCAGCTTGGCCGCGAGGATCGCGCGCCGCTCGCCCAGCCTGACCACGGCACTGCGGAGGCCGGTGACTCGATCGAAGGCCTCGTCCGGCAACGCGTAAAACATATCGAAGCCCGCAACCCAGGTGGCCACCCCTACGGTTACCGCGAGCAGCACCCACCAGGGGTCGCTCCAGGCGCCGGTCACGGCGAGATACCCGCCGACCGGCGCAATGGCGAGGCTCATCCCCAGCCAGAGGTGGGGCCACCAGGTGAAGCGCTTGGCCAGGCTGTAGGTCATGATCCAGACCAGCGCCACGGGCGACAACCAGAGGCAGACCGAATTGAGCGACCCCGCCGCCGCGACGAACACGACCCCGGCGACGATGACCGACGCCCAGGCTTGCCGCAGCGTCAAGGCTCCGCTGGGCAACTCGCGCGCGCGGGTTCGCGGGTTCTGGGCATCGAACTCGCGGTCGACGATTCGATTGAAGCCCATCGCCACCCAGCGGGCCGCCGAGAAAGCGATGACCACGAGCAGGACGGTCTGCCACCGAATCGAGGTTTGAAACGACGCGGCCAGCACACCAAGCAGCGCAAAGGGCAGCGCAAACAGGGTGTGCGGCAGCTTGACGAAATTGAGATACCGGATCGCGAGCGAGCCGCCCGCGAAGGTTTGACCTTCCCGTCCACCCGCCTCGGGCTGGATACCGCTCACAGCTTGATGCCCAGCTTGGGCCACATCTCATCGACCTTCCGCTTGGTGGCCGGATCCATCTCGATCAGCGGCGGCCACTCGCGGGTAAAGCCTTCCTCCGGCCACTTACGAGTGCCGTCGATGCCCATCTTGCTGCCGAAACTGAAGGAGCGGCTGGCATGATCGAGCACGTCGACGGGCCCCATGCTGAACCGCACGTCGCGCTCGGGGTCGATGTTGTTGAGCGCAATCCACCAGGCCTCGTCAGGGTCTTGGACGTTGACATGCTTGTCGACGACGACAATGACCTTGGCGAGCGACATCAACCCGGCGCCCCACATGGCATTCATGACTTTATAGGCGTGGCCCGGGTACTGCTTGTCGATCGAGACGAAGACCAGGTTGTGGAAGATGCCGCAGGCCGGCATGTGATAGTCGACGACTTCCGGCGTGGTCAGCTTGAGGAGCGGCAGAAAGATTCGCTCGGTCGCGTGCCCGAGGTAGTAGTCTTCCATCGGCGGGCGGCCCACCAGCGTGGCGGGATAGATCGGATCCTTCCGCATAGTGACGCAGGTGATGTGCACCTTGGGATAGTAGTCGGCCAGCGAATAGAAGCCGGTGTGATCGCCGAAGGGGCCTTCGAGCACCAGCGGCTCAGAGGGATCGATGTACCCCTCGAGCACGATGTCGGCCTCGGCGGGCACTTCGAGATCGCAGGTGACGGCCTTGGCGAGTTCCACCGGTGACTTGCGCAGAAAGCCGGCGAAGAGAAACTCGTCGATCATCGGCGGCAGCGGCGCCGAGGCCGAGTACATCGCGGCGGGATCGCCGCCGAGCGCGATCACGACCGGCATCCGCTCACCCTTCTCCGCCATTTCGCGCCAGTGTGCCGCACCGACCTTATGGCGCTGCCAGTGCATCGCGACGGTGTTCCTGCCGATGACCTGGACGCGGTACATCCCGACGTTGCGGATGCCCTTGCTGGGGTCTTCCGTGATCACCATCGGGAAGGTGATGTATGGTCCGCCGTCATCGGGCCAGGTCGTCAGAATCGGCAGCGAGGCGAGGTCGACCTCGTCGCCCTGCAGGACGACGCTCTGACATGCCGGCTTGCCGCTCCGGGTCCGCGGGGGAAACTTGGCCACCTCGGCCAGCTTCGGCAGCATCGAGAGTTTGCCCAGCAGGCCGTCCGGCACCTTGAGGTTGAGCAGTTCGGAAATGCGGCCGCCGATTTCGTCGAGGCGCTCCACGCCGAGCGAAATGCCCATGCGGCGCATCGAGCCGAACAGATTGATGCCGACCGGAACCGGGCTCGTCTTGCCGTTGGCCAGCACCGGCTTCTCGAACAGCAGCGCCGGGCCGCCACCAGGGCTCTTCATGACCCGATCGGTGATTTCTGCGATCTCGAGTTTGATATCGACCGGGTGGGCGACCCGCACCAGTTCACCGGCGCGCTCGATCTCTCGTACGAAGTCCCGCAACGTGTCTATCGTCATGCATCGCCCTGCCGGCAGCCGGCACTATTCGATGGTGATCCGGAGTGGTGGTATCACCCGACAATATAGGCCCGGTCAGGGCCCCGGAGCACCCGGGAAAACTCCGTGGAGCACGGTGAGGCCCGTTCGGGCCGACCTGCCGGACCGGCTCGGGATCAGCGTCGACGTGCTTGCTTCGCACACTCAGTAGAGCAGACCTGCGATCGTTGCCGACATGAAGTTGGCCAGGGTGCCCGCCAGCATGGCGCGGAAGCCCAGCCGGGCGAGATCGGCTTTGCGGGTCGGCGCCAGGGCGCCGATGCCGCCGATCTGGATGCCGACCGAGCTGATGTTGGCAAAGCCCGTCAGCGCAAAGGACGCGATCACGAAGGAGCGCGGATCGAGCGTCTCCTTGAGCGCGCCGAGCTGCGAGAAGGCGACGAACTCGTTCAGCACGGTCCGGGTGCCCAGCAAGCCGCCGACCGTGCCGGCGTCCTGCCACGGCACTCCCATGACCCAGGCGATGGGCCGACCGACCCAGGAGAGCACGGTCTGGATGTTCTCGGGGAACCAGGGCAGCCAGCCGTGGATGGCAGCCATGCCGCCGTTGGCGAGCGCGATCAGCGCGATGAATGAAATCAGCATCGCAATGACGTTGAGCATCAGTTGCAGACCTTCGCTGGTACCGCGCGCGGCGGCGTCGACCACGTTGACATCCGTCACCGGGATGTCGAGCTCTGTGGTACCGTAGGTCTCCGGCGTCTCGGTTTCCGGCTCGAAAAGCTTGGCCATCATGATGGTGCCTGGCGCGGTCATGATCACGGCCGTGAGCAGGTGGCGCGCTTCGATTCCGAACGCGATGTACGCCGCCATGATCGAGCCGGAAATGCTCGCCATGCCCGAGGTCATCACCGTCATCAGCTCCGACCGGGTCAGCCGGGCCAGGAAGGGTCGGATGGTGAGCGGCGCCTCGGTCTGTCCCATGAAAATCGAGGCCGCCACGTTCAGGCTCTCGGCACCGCTGGCACCGAGGAAGCGACTCATCACCACCGCCAGGGCGCGGACGATCCGCTGCATCACGCCCAGGTAGTACATGATGGCAAAGAGCGCCGAGACGAAGATGATGGCCGGGAGAATCTGCAGCGCGAAGATGACTCCGAGACTCGAGTTGGCTTTGCCCAGCTCGCCGAAGACGAACTCGGATCCGGCATAGGAGAAGCGGAGAATCGAGGTGACGAAGTCGCCCAGCCGGCGGAAGAGATCCTGGCCAAACGGCACCCGCAGCACGAAGATGGCAAAGATCACCTGCAGGCCGAAGCCCCAGGCAATCACCTTCCAGCGAATCGACCGCCGCTGCGAAGACATGGCGTACCCGATCGCCAGAATCACGATGATGCCAAGGATGCCGATCAGCCGGGTGGCGAGGGGGACTGTCGCGGTCGTCGCCACCGGTACCGCCGTTTCGGACGGCTGGATCAGGTGAGATGTCACCGTGACCGGCTCCAGCTGCCCGGCCAGCGAGGTCATGCCTCGACCGGTCATGCCGGGCAGGGTCCAGGACGCCACCGAGACGACCACAAGACACACCAATGCCGCGACCCAACCACGCAGGCGCGATCTCGCCATTCCCTGCTCCGTGTAGACGTGATACTCCGGGTGTCGACCCGCAGGCGCCGTCGCCCACCTGCCGACCGCGAGATTAAGTTGCTCTAGTTTTGGCGATCCGCAACGCCGGTCCCGACCCGAATCCGGAGCCCGCTCGGTGTCATCGATCGATCTCGTCGTCGTCCTGGTCTACCTTGCGGCCACCATCAGCATCGGCCTGTGGCTTGCCAGGTCCCATACGACCGCCGGCGAGTACTTCCTGGGCGCCAGGAACCTGCCGACCTGGGCCATCCTGCTGTCCATCGTCTCGACTGAAACGTCGGCGCTGACCGTCATTTCGGTGCCGGGCATCGGGGCCCGCGGCGATCTGACCTTCCTGCAGCTCGCCTTTGGCTATCTCGTCGGCCGGTTTCTGGTCGCTGCCTGGCTGCTGCCGGGCTATTTCCGAGGCGACCAGGACACGGCCTACCAGCGGATCGAGAACCGGTTTGGCCGCCGGACCCGGCAGGTGGCCTCGTCGGTCTTTCTGATCACCCGCGCCCTCGGCGACTCGGTCCGGGTCTTTGCGACTGCCATTCCGATGGCTGTTGTCTCGGGCTGGAGCATCCCGGCATCGATCCTGGCCATCGGGGTCATCTCCCTGATGTATACCTGGGTTGGCGGCTTCAAAGCGGTGGTCTGGACCGACGTGATGCAACTGTCGGTCTATCTGGCAGGGGGCGTGGCCGCGCTGTGGATCGCCTGGACTCTGGCGGGTGGCCCGGTGGCATCCCTGGCGCTCGCCGCCGACGCGGGCAAGCTCCGGCTCTTCGATTTTTCGATCAACTTCTCGGCCACCTACACCTTTCTGGGGGGACTGGTCGGTGGCTCGCTGTTGTCGGCGGCGTCGCACGGCACCGACCATCTCATCGTCCAGCGCTTGCTGGCTTCGAGTTCGCTCAGCGCCGCCAGGAAGGCACTGGTCGGCTCGGGCATCATGGTCATCGCCCAGTTCCTGCTCTTCCTGCTGATCGGGGTTGCCATCTGGTCTGCGAACCTGGCGCCTGCCGACCAGCCTGCCGATCAGTTGTTCTCGCGGTTCATCGTGCAGCATCTCCCGACCGGGCTGGCGGGGCTGATGATTGCCGGGATCCTTGCCGCGGCCATGAGCACGATCAGCTCTTCGATCAATTCGATGGCCTCGTCGACCACGCACGACCTCTACGCCGGCCTGACGGGACGGTCGGACCCGCATCACCTGCTCCGCGTGGGCAAGCTGTTCTCGGCGACTTGGGGCGTGCTCCTGATCATCGGCGCGTTCTTCTTCTATGCCTACACCGCGCGCAACGATTCACCCGTCGTGGTCCTGGCGCTGTCGATTGCCTCGGTGACCTACGGGGGTCTGCTCGGTACCTACATCCTGGCCGGCACCAGCCCCGGAGTGCAGGGTCGTGATGTGATCGGCGCGCTGATCGTCACGGTCGGAGTCATGCTGATGGTGGTGTTTGCCGGACCGATCGGGGCCGCGACCGGCTCCGCCCTGCTGGCCACCCTCGGGAAGCTCGCGTGGCCCTGGTACGTACCGATCGGCACCCTGCTGACCATCATCGTCGGCACGCTGCTCAGCAAGCTGCCACACCGCCACGCCGCTCCCACCGGATAGCTCCGCGATGACTGTTTCTCCTCCCGA
This sequence comes from Gemmatimonadales bacterium, assembly GCA_019637315.1. Lineage (NCBI taxonomy): Bacteria > Pseudomonadati > Gemmatimonadota > Gemmatimonadia > Gemmatimonadales > Gemmatimonadales bacterium. Next base: position 83,411 of record JAHBVU010000014.1, on the reverse strand, counting down.
GTCGCCGCGCCCGGAACGCGAGCCGCCCTCAGCGGCGGTCGTACCCGTCACGCCCGTGCTGCCGCCGGTGCTGGACGACGCCACCCGGCAGCGCAATCTCGACCAAATGAAGTGGCGCGCATCGGCGCTGCTCGTCGTGTCGGCCGCGATCTTTCTGGTCGCCAGCTATTTCGAGAACGGGGCCGCCTGGATCGGCTACGTGCGCGCCGCGGCCGAAGCCGCGGTGATCGGTGGCCTGGCCGACTGGTTTGCGGTGACCGCGCTGTTTCGGCATCCGCTCGGGATTCCGATTCCCCACACCGCCATTCTGCCCAGTAAGAAGGACCGCCTGGGCCGAACCCTCGGCACCTTCGTCCAGAACCACTTTCTCTCGCGCGACGTGCTGTCGGATCGGCTCCGCTCGCTGCGTCTGGCCGAGCGGGCGGCACGCTGGCTCTCCGAACCCGAGAACAGTCGCCAGATTGCCCGACAGGTTGCCAGCGGCCTCGGTAAAACCGTCGAGGCGCTGCCAGACGCCGAGATCAAAGCTCTGCTTCATCGGGCCGTGGTAGGTCGGCTGCGGGCTATGCACGTTGCGCCTCTGCTGGGCAGCGCGTTGACGCTGGTCCGCAGCGGCAACCGGCACCAGGACCTCCTGAGCGAAGCGGTGCGGATTGCCGCGCGGGCACTGGACGAGAATCGCGAGAGCATCCGCGACTCCGTCAAGTCGAAGAGTCCCTGGTGGATACCGGGTGTAGTCGACAACAAGATCTACGGCCGCATCGTGGTCGGGGTCGAGACCATGCTGGATGAGATTCGCGAAAACCCGGAACATCCGCTGCGGGCCAAGTTCGACGAGGCCCTCGACCGTTTCGTCGATCAGCTCGAGACCTCGCCCGAGACGATTGCCAAGGCAGAGGCCCTCAAAGAGCAGCTGCTCACAGGTCCGGTGGTCGAGGAGTTCACGACCTGGCTCTGGGAGCACCTTCGCGAAGCTGCGGTGTCCAAGGCGACCGACCCCGAATCACCGTCGGCGCTGGAGCGAGGCATCGAGGCCTTCGGCCGATCGCTGCTCGGAAATCAGGCCATGATGGACCGGATCGACGACTTCCTGGTCGAGCGGACGTTAGGCGCGGTCGAGCAGTATCGCGGTGACGCCGCCGATCTGATCGCGCAGACGGTCGCCAAATGGGATCCGGTGGTGACCTCCCGACGGATCGAGCTGGCCATCGGGCGCGACCTGCAGTTCATCCGCATCAACGGCACGCTGGTTGGCGGACTGCTCGGTCTCCTGATCCACACGGTCAAGGGCCTGCTCAAATAGGGAGTGGGTCACTGACCCATCAGCAGGCAGGCCCCCGATCAGCGATCCTGCCGTACGCCGGCGTGAATGGCGCAGATACCGCCCAGGAGCAGTTTGACTTTGACCGCGCCAAAACCAGCCTGTTCCATCTTGGCGGCGAGCTCAGGCGGCTCTGGAAACGCCAGAACGGACTCTGGCAGGTAGGTGTAGGCATCTCTATGTTTCGAGATGAGGCGTCCGATCAGCGGGAGGATGCGTCGGAAGTAGAAGAAGTACATGCCCCGCATTGGCTGGCGCGGTGGCGTGGTAAACTCGAGGATCACCAGCCGGGCGCCGGGCTTGAGGACGCGGGCGGCTTCACGAAGGCCGCCGTCCAGGTCCATCAGGTTGCGGACCCCGAACCCGACTGTGGCACCGTCGAACGCCCGATCGGGAAACGGCAGTTCCAGAGCGTCGGCCGTTACCGGAACGACCGCGGCCGATTTATCGCGCCCCCGTTCGAGCATCGGCTTGACGAAATCGGCGCCGACGACCCGACCCCCGAAGCCGGGGTGGTTGCCGAGAGCAGCGGCCAGATCGAGCGTTCCGGCGCAGAGATCCAGATAGGTCCCGGCCGGGACAGATTCCCACCCGAGCTCCGCCACGGCGGACCGGCGCCACCGCTTATCGATATTGAGGCTGAGCAGGTGATTGAGCAGATCGTAGCGCGGCGCGATGGCCGTGAAGATGCCCCGAACGTAGGCACGCTTTTCGGCCCCGCCGGAGACGGGTAATTCTTTGTCCGTGACGACCATAGCGTGGCAAATTCGTCGGCTGGGAACGTGAACGCAACCGGCCGCCCGTGACGCTCCGTCCCGGCTCGCTACGTGAGCACACCGACCAGGAGGTCGTCGCCCTTGCCAAGGAGGGACGGGACGAGGCCTACCGCGAACTGATCCGTCGCTACGAGCGCCCGGTCTTTTCCCTGATCTTCCGGATGGTCCGAAATCGGGAGCTCGCCGAAGACCTCTGCCAGGAAACATTCATCAAGGTGTTGAACGCGGTGCAGTCGTATCGACCCGAGTACAAGTTTTCGTCCTGGGTCTTCAAGATCGCGAACAACGCCGCCATCGATCACCTTCGCAAGCGCGAGCTCGACACCCTCTCGCTCGAAGGCTCCCCGCACGCCGATACGCCGGAACTGGTCGAAGCGACCGCGCTGCAGATTTCCGAGCGAGGCGAGAATCAGCTGCAGGAAGTCGAGAACCGCGAGCTCGGCGGCACCATCGAAATCGCGATCGGCAACCTTCGGCCCGAGTATCGCTCCTGCATTCTGCTGCGCCATGTCGAAGGGCGCAGCTACGAAGAAATTGCCGAGATTTTGAACCTTCCGCTGGGTACGGTGAAGACGTACATCCATCGCGCGCGCAACGAACTGCGGGTTTCACTCAAAGACCTACGTAACGAATAGCAACGCTGAAACTCCGCCCGCGATGGGGCCGTACAGAGGTCGACTATGACGTGGCCGACGAAGCACCTCACCGCAGACGACTTGGACGCGTTCCACTCTGGATCGTCCGCGCACGACATGCAGTTACACCTCGAAACGTGCGTCGAGTGTCAGGAGCTGGTCGCACTCGATCGGCGCCTTCTCGATCTGTTGGCGGCGGTGCCCAGCCTGGCTCCCTCGGCGCAGCTGGCCGATCGGATCATGGCGCGGGTCGACGTTTCGACGCGGTCGGTGCCGGTGTTGTCGTACCCTGCCCTGACCCGGCGCCGCCTGGGCGCGATTGCCGCCACGGTCGTCGGTATGGCGGCGAGTGTGGCCTGGGCCAGCGTCAACCGGCCCCTCCTCGACGGCTGGCTGACCCGGACCGGCGATGCCTTGATTGCCTGGGGCCTCGAGCGCTGGAACGGCGGGGTTGCGCTGCTGACCTCGGAGCCGTGGTTCGAGACCCTGCGCATCGTGTCCGGAACGCCAGCTCGGCTCGCCCTGATCGGTGTCGCGACGCTGATGCTGTACGGGGCCGGCCTTGCCGCGCTCCGCCGACTGGTCACCCCGGCCAACGGCTCCGCCTGATCGTGCTGCGCGTTCTCGCCCTTCTCGCCGTGCTCGGTACGCATGCTTCGACTCTGCATGCCGTGCCGGACCAGGGCGCCGGGCGGTTCGTCGACTACGTTCGGGAACAACTGCTGCCAAACCTCGGCCTCTCCTGGGGAGAAGTCGCTCCGCAACCCGTGGCCGACGACCCCTCCGCGCCGGTCGTCGAGCTCGGCTCGATCGAGGACCCGCTGGCGCTCGAACGCCAGCTCCGCAGCTTGGTCAAGGCGCCCTACGCCGCGGTTCGTCTGCGCACGCCCGACGGCTACGCCCACGTGGGCAACTTCAGCGTCGGGTCGAGCGAATCGCTCAAATCGAATGTCCTGGTCATCGGCGGTCGGGCCGATGTCTACGGCAAAGTCTCCGGTAACGTGGTCACCCTCGACGGCAACGTGCTGCTGCACCGCGGCAGTGCGGTGACCGGCGACGTGATTGCCTACGCCGGCCGGATCACCAACCGGGGCGGCAACGTGGGCGGGCGGAGCCTGACCTACCCCACGGTCCAGGCCACCACGGTCTCGCCCCCGGTCAGCCCGGTCGTCCGAACCGCCACGCACGCAGCCGGTGTGATCGGCACCTTCCTGACCCTGGGTCTGATCGGCTTTGGCCTGGTGCTCTTCGGCAAGCCCAACCTCGAGACTGTCTCCGATACCGTGAGCCACAGCTTCTTCCGGTCGTTCCTGGTCGGCCTCCTGTCGCAGATCCTGATCGTGCCGACCTTCGGGATGCTGGTCGTGGGGCTGGTCTTGAGCGTAGTGGGCGTGCTGCTGGTTCCGTTCGTGATTGCGGTCTACGCCCTGCTGGTCATCGCCGGGATCGTTGGCGGGTTCCTGGCCGTGGCGCACGCCATGGGCGAGACCCATGCTCGGCGCCGGATGGCCCACGGCGTCCGAATCTCACCAAACAGTTTCCGCTATCTGGCCGTCGGGCTCGGGGCCGTGGCGGCCGTGTGGTTGGCCTGGGTGCTGTTCGGCTGGGTGCCCTTTGCGGGGTCGCTGATCTTCGGCGGCGCCGCGCTGACCACCTGGCTCCTGGCCACGGTCGGGCTCGGCGCGTCCGTCCTGAGCCGCGCCGGGATCCGGCCGGCGTTTGCGGGCCGGTACCTGCCGGAGGAAATGCTGACCGACGAATACCTCTGGGCCACGCCGCAGCATGGCGTTCCGGCCGTGAAGCGCCCCGCCAAAGGCCGCTGACGCCCGAGCCCGCCTCTGGATCCCTGCTGCGGCTATCTTCCGGACATGCCACATCAGACACTCTCGCACCCTGCCGGGACCGGCCCCAAGGCGCCGCTGGCCGATTGCACCCTGTACCAGCTGAGTGACGACCCGTATCCGCACCTGGCGCGACTCAGAGAGCGCGCCCCGGTTGCGTGGTTTCCCGATACGGGCATGTGGCTGGTGACACGGTATGACGACGTTCTCGCGGTGCTGCGCGACACCGAGACCTTCACCACCGACCATCCTGGTTCGCCGATTCAGGACATCTTCGGACGCCAGATGCTCAGCATCGACGGCGACCTGCAAAAGCGCTACAAGGCGGCCTGCATCCATCCTTTTGCCAAGAAGAGCATCAAGGACGGACTCGACGCCGTGGTCGTCAGCAAGGTCGACCGGCTGCTGCTGTCGTTCGAGTGGCAAGGCCAGGCCGACTTGCGGACGGCACTGACCGGGCCGCTCTCGGTCTACAGCGTGGCCCGAGTGCTGGGGATCCCGGATGAGTTTCATGGGATGATCTATCACTGGTACGAACACTTCGCGCGCGCGCTCGCCAATTTTACACAGGATGCCGACGCTCGGATCCGGGGACAGACCGCCGCCGCGGAGTTCCGGGCGGCCATGCGTCCACTGCTTCAGCGCGCGGCTGCCGAGCCCGATGCCGGCCTCTTCTCGACGCTGGTGCACGCCTCAGACCGGCTCCAGGACGAGGAGATCCTCTCGAACGCGCTGATCATTCTGTTCGGGGGCATCGAAACGACCGACTCGATGATGGCCAACGCGGCCTACGCGCTGCTCACCGACCGTGAGTCGCTCGATCGGCTCCGCGACGACGCCTCGCTCTGGCCCAACGCCATCGAGGAGAGTTTGCGCTGGGAGCCGGCGGTGCAGAGCTGCACCCGCTCTGCCACTCGCGATACGGACATTGCCGGCATCCGGATTCCAGCGGGCGAAACCGTGCAGTGTATGATCGGCGGCGCCAATCGCGACCCGGCCAGGTTTCCCGATCCGGACCGCTTCGACATCGCGCGCGCCAACGCCGACGAGCACCTCTCGTTCGGGATCGGGCGGCACCTCTGCCTCGGAGCCCATCTTGCCCGCGCCGAGGCGATGGCGGTGGTGCCGACGATCTTCGCGCGTCTCCGCGAGCTGCGCCTCGACGCCGAGCATCCGGCTCGGCCCACCGGATACGAGTTCCGGCGGCCGAGCCACCTCAAGGTGCGCTGGACCGTTACTGGTTGATGACGGGAAGCGACATGGTCGACGCGCGGGCTGCGGCCTCGACGGCCGCCGCCACGGACCGAAGCGCCTGCGCTGCCGGACTGTCGGGCAGCGACATCACGATCGGACGCCCCTGATCCGCCTGGTCCGCAAGGCCGGGCTGCAACGGGATTTCGCCCAGGAGGGGAACTCCCACTTCGTCGGCCAGGCGCTGACCGCCGCCTGACGAGAAGAGGGCAAAGCGCTGTCCGGTGGCGGGATCGACGAACGCACTCATGTTCTCGACGATACCGTAGACCGGCACATTGACCTTTTCGAACATCTTGGCGCCCCGCAACGCGTCACCGACCGCCATTTCCTGCGGGGTCGTGACGATGACCGCGCCCGACACCTGCACCGACTGCACCAGTGACAGCTGCGCATCACCGGTACCCGGGGGCATGTCGACGACGAAGTAGTCGAGGTTGCCCCACTCGACATCCCGCAGGAACTGCTGAATCACCTTCATGATGATCGGACCGCGCCAGATGGCGGGGGCATCGCGGTCGACCAGAAACCCGATCGACATCAGCTTGACGCCGTGCGCCTCGAGCGGCTGAATTCGCCCATCCCGGACCGGAGGGCGCTCGAAGAGGCCGAACATCCGAGGGATGTTGGGCCCGTAGATGTCGGCGTCCATGATGCCCACCCGCCTGCCCGATTGCGCCAGGGCCACCGCCAGGTTGGCAGCAACGGTGGACTTGCCGACGCCGCCCTTGCCGGACGACACGGCGATGACCCGGCCCAGGTGCGGAAACTCGACCGGAGCGGGTGGAGCCGGCATCCCGGTGGACTGCGGCGCGGCGCCACCGGGCGCGGCGTGCGTGGTCGGCGCCGGGCCGGCAGGGTCTACCACGCTGATCTTGACCTCGGTGACGCCGGGAATGGCCTTGAGGGCCGAGCGAGTTTCGCGCACCAGCGTGGCAGGATCCGAACGGCCGAGCAGGAAGGTAAAGGCGACCCGCCCGTCCTGATGCACCGTCAGGTCTCGGACCATCCCCGCGGACAGCACGTCGCTTTCGAGACGCGGATTGATGATCCGGGACAGGGCAGCTCCGACCAGCGCTTCAATAGACTCCGACACGAACACCTCAGCCGAAAACCGTATGGACCCGTTCCGACGCCGACCGGGGATCGGTCATCAGGCGAGCGCGATGTGCTCGGCAATATAAAGGGGGGTCAGACGGCTTGGACGACCTTCACTTCGGGGACATACTCCCGCAGGCGGACCTCGATACCCTGGCGCAGCGTGATCGTGGATGCGGCACAGCCATGACAGGTACCGCCGAGGCGGAGGGTCAGGATGCCGTCGGCATCATCGAAATCGACCACTTCCACCGACCCCCGATGCGAGGCGATGTAGGGGCGGAGGGAGTCCAGGGTTTGTTCGATACGCGCCAGAATGTCCATTTTCTGCCAGCCAGAGACCGAATGGGACTACGCTGCTCGGAATATACATTGGTCGGTCGCCTGCCTCACTCCTTGTCCGGCGCAGGACGGGGGGCCCCTTTCAGGAACTTGACGGTCGCCTCGGTTCGGGAGCGAACCTGCATCTTCTCGTAGATGTGGCGGATATGGGTGCGGACGGTGTCAAAGGTGATTCCGAGCTGCTCTGCGATCTCGCGATACCGGTACCCCCGGGCAAGCAGGGACAGGGTCTCTCGCTCGCGTGAGGTGAGGGGATCGACCTCCTCGGCGCTCCGACCGGCTCCGTGGAAGGTTTCCACCACCCGGCGAGCGATCCCGCTCGACATCGGCGACCCGCCGGTGTGAAGCAAGAGGATGTCACGAAGCAGCTGGGCCGGCGGCGTCGTTTTCAGCATGTAGCCGGTTGCGCCCGCCTCGAGCGACCGGAAAATCCTGTCGTCGTCTTCATAGACGGTCAGGATCATGATCTGCACAGCTGGCCAGCGTTCTTTGATACGGCGCGTCGCCTCGATGCCCGAGATGCCCGGCAACTCGATGTCCATCAGGACAACATCCGCATTCCCCTGCGCCAATCCGATCAGCGCAGCTTCCGCCGATGGGTAGGCGGCAACGCACTGACATGCCTCTGAACGATTGACCAGCGCGGCAAGGCCATCGCGCACCTCGACACGATCCTCGACGATTACCACCCGAACGAGCGTCATGGGCTGCCCGCGCCTCCTCCCCGGTCGGCTGACCCGCCGGTGATCGGCAGCTCGACCGTCACTGCCGTTCCGCCCCCAGGCAGCGACTCCAGAATCACGGAGCCGCCTGCTTCTTCCGCGCGACTGCGGATGTTGCGCAGCCCGTTGCCGCCGCCCGCGCCTGCGTCGGGTCCGATGCCGCGCCCGTCGTCTCGAACGATGGCACGGATCCGGGTAGCCGACACCTCGAGCGAGACGCCAACGCTGCGAGCTCCAGCGTGCCTGACGACATTGGCCAAGGCCTCCTTGATCACGAGCAGGACGGTCCGCCGGCAGTCGGGCCCCGCAGAGCCCAGGGCGCCGGGAACCGGGAAATCGAGTTGCGCATCGAGGCCTGCCGACTCCAAGTACTCGGCCGCGACCTCCCGCAGGTAGGCCACAAAGCGATCGCCGTCGTCGTTCCGCGGATCGGTGGCCCAGACGATCTCGGCAATCGAGTCGAGCGTGGCGCGCGACTTCGCTCCGATCCGCTCCAACCGAGTGCGGTCGTCGCCATCGGCCAGCGCGAGTTCGCTCAGAATCGTGATCTCGGTCAGGTTAGCGCCCACCTCATCGTGCATGTCGCGCGAGATCCGGGTTCGCTCGAGGGCCAGGGCATGCTCGGCCCGCGCCGTTTGGAGTTGGAGTCGGTAACGACTTCGCGACACGTACCACGTCGCAAACGCGATCAGCCCGACGACCGCCGCGCCGAGCCCCAGACGGAACCAGGCCGTTTCCCAGAAGGCCGGCTCGACGATGACGGCGAGAACGGCTGGCGTTTCGTTCCAGATACCGTCGTCGTTGGAGCCACGCACCATGAAGCGGTAGCTGCCAGGCGGCACGTTGGTGTAGGTGGTCCGGCGCTCATGCCCCTGTGAGCGCCATTCGGCATCGAACCCTTCCAGCATGACCTGATAGCGGTTGCGGTGCGGATTGCGATAGTTGAGGGCGGCAAACTCAATCGTAAATGTGTAGTCATCCGGCGCGATGCGCAGCGGCTCCGAACCCGGATCGGTGACGACGCGGGTAGTCCTCTGGGTCGAGCGCCTGACGCTGGTAATGACGACGGGTGGCCGATAGCGGTTGGGTTCGATTCCTTCCGGATCGAAGAAGGTGAGGCCCCGATCTCCGCCGAAGAGGAAGGTGCCGTCGCGGGTGGCCAACGCAGCGTTGCGGTTGAACTCCGTGTTGCTCAGGCCGTTCGACTGATCGTAGGTCCGCACCGCGATGCCCTGCGAATCCGGCTCGACCGCAACCAGTCCGCGGTTGGTCGACCCCCAGATCCGCCCTCGCCGATCCTCGAGCAGGCCGTACACCGCGTTGCCTGGCAGGCCATCCCGCTCGGTATACCGCGCGCGCATCCGCCCCGAAGCATCGAACCGATACAAGCCGCTGTTGGTTCCGAGCCAAAGGCCGCCGTCGCGCGCCGGGAGAAACGCAAGGATCCCGTCCAGGTTGCTCTGTCCCGATTCCGGCGACGAGAGGATTTGCCCGGCCGTCGGGTTGAAACGGTGCACTCCGCTCAGTGCTCCGATCAGGAGCGTCGATGAGTCCGCCGGGTGGAGGTAGCCCGCCCCGACTACGCCCGGAGTCGCTACTCCGCCGAACCGCCGCCGCTGCGGATCGTAGAAGAACAGACTGTCGCCGCAATAGATGCCGCATGCCATCCAGACCCGCCCCGCTCGATCGATTGCCAGATCGCTGACGGAGTTGGGCGACCCGACCAGCGGCTGATCCAGGGACGGATCGACTCGAAAGAGCCGTCCCACCTGGCCCTCCCGCGAAATCCGGTTGAGCCCGCGATCGGTGCCGACCCAGACCGCACCTTGCGGATCCGCAGCGAGAGACCAGATCACGTCGCTGGTCAGAGACCTTGGCTCGCCGGCTGTGCTCCGGAAGCGGCGGAATGTGTCGGTCGAACGGTTCCAGCGATTGAGACCACCGCCAATGGTCCCGATCCAGACCGCGCCGTCGCCCGACTCCGCCAGCGAGACCACGAGTCCGGCGCTCGGGCTGTTGTCGTTGCGGGGGTCGTGCTCCCGGTGGCCAAAGACCGGCGCACCGGGGTGGTGGCGGTAGAGACCCCAGACGGTTCCAGCCCAGACGGCACCGGATCGGTCGACACGAAGGACGACCGGCGCCAGGTTCGCTGCTCCGCCGAGAACCTGCAGTGGAGCCCGGCCGGGACGGCCCGCCCTGAGATGGGTAACGCCTGCGCGGCCGAGAATCCACAGCGTACCGTCCGTACTCCAGCCGAAGTCGACGGCGCTGTCATCCGGACCGAGCGTGATGACATGATGCAGTCCCTGGTCTCCCCAGCGGTACACCTCGCGTCCATGCGGAATCCAGACCGACCCATCCCGGTCCTGGCGAAGACGCCCGGCAACGTGCCAGCCAGCGCCCTGCAACGGGACTGCTGCGCAACGACCCGCCGCAAGATCGCAGCGCTCGAGCCCGCGCTCCGGCGAGAGCAGCCAAAGCGAGCCATCGCGTGCGGCAGTCCCGGTAGGAAGGAATGTGCCTGCAGACCGGACGAGCGGAGGAGCTCTGGAGAAGCCGGCTCCGAACCGGGCCGTCACCGAATCGAAGATCAGGATCGAATCAGACAACACCAGTACCGGAGAACGATTCTGATCGAGGACGATATGACCATCGGCGCCGAACCGCTCGATGCGCTGATAGTCGGGGCCGACCAACCGCGCGATCCCGGCAGGGCGATCGAGGTAGCTGTGTGCCAGGAGCCAGATGTGGCCGAAGCGATCCTGATCGAGGAAGCGGATCACGTTGCCGGGCACCGATGCCGAATCGAAAGGATCATGTTTCCAGGTGCGTACCTGGTAGCCATCCCAGCGGACCACGCCTTCGCGCGTCCCGAACCACAGGAATCCGGCTCGATCCTCGAGAATGTCGTAAACGGAACTCTGCGGCAGCAGCCGCTCGACGTCGCTGGCGGGGCGGAACACGGGATCGACCGGCCCCTGAGCCGAGAGCCTCACCACCAGCGAAACGGCAAGCACCGCCGCCAGACCAGCCGGAACTCGAGGGCCAGATCCGCCGGACCAGAACAGGGGCCATTCCATCGAGGTGTCAGCATCCAGGGTAACGGGTTCGAGAAGGTACCGTGCGACTACCGGTCGCGCGACCCGGCGGCAACATGGATGGCCCTCCATTCGCCCGCCATCACCCAAACGGCCGATTGTGGGTCGAGCCCGGGCTCCCTACCGTTGGATCGGTCTCGCACATCATCTGACACCACCGATCGGACGGGAACATGCGACCTCCTTCGCTCCGCCACAGCTCTCTGCTCCTGCTCCTGATGGCTGGCGGCGCAGGACCGGTTGAAGGGCAGCTCGACCGGATTCGTCGACGGGTCCAGCGCGCTGCGGAAGACGAGGTCGGCCGGAAGGCCGAGGCCATGACGAGGAACGCGGTTCGCTGCGTCGTCGGCGACGCGGCGTGTGCGGAGAAGGCGAGGAAGGATGGCAAGACGGCCGTCTTTACTGACGCCGAGGGCCAGGTGATCCTCGACGATAAAGGACGGCCGGTCACGGACGCCAGAGACGCGAGCCGAGCTGCGGACCAGCCGGGCAGCGGGGTGTGGCGAAACTACGACTATGTGCCGGGTAACACCGTTTGGTATGCGCTCGACCTCGCACGCGAGCCGATCGGTCGATTCCCTGCCAAGCAACTGACTTTTGTCTCCGGCAACGCCCAGACGGTCGAACGGGACAGTGCTCGGGTGCTCGAGTTCACTGCTCCGACGACGATCGTCGTGCCCCTCGGCAAGGCGCTGCCAGACGACTTCACGATCGAGCTCGACTTCCAGGCTTCGGCTCCGAACGCAGCACTCGTTCTCACGACGTCGAGGACCGAGTCGCGCAACATGCGGACCTACCATGGGCCGTATCTCTACCTGTATCAGGTGTCGGGAATCGCCGAGAAGGGACAGCACCGATCGAGCACGGCCGGCTTCTGGCATATCGCGACGGAGCCCATCGCCTACCGGTTCCAGGTCGACGGCGGTCCGGACCCCGCCGACGACTACGCCATTCTCTATGCCGGCACCGAGCGGGCCGCCCAACTGCCTGCCGGTGAGTTTGCCCGTGGCGACGCCATCGAGATTCATGTTCCCGCCACGCAGGGCCGGCCTGCGTACATCAGCAGGCTGGTGGTGGCCGTTCACGGCGCCCCCCTCTACCAGGCACTCGATCGGGACGGGTCGGTCACGACCCGAGGCATCCTCTTCGACTTCGACAGCGACCGACTGCGCCCCGAATCGACACCAACGCTGGAGCAACTCTACCAGGCCCTGGAGCAGCACCCTGATCTCCAGATCACCATCGAAGGTCACACCGATGCGCTGGGAGGTACCGCCTACAATCAGCAGCTTTCAGAGCGGCGTGCGGCGGCTGTCACAGCCTATCTCACCAAACGGGGAATTGCCCCGACTCGGCTCCAGGCCGTCGGGAAAGGGGAGAGCGAACCTGTGGGGGGAAACGCCACCGAAGCAGAACGAGAGCAGAACCGTCGCGTCGTCATCATCAAGCGAAACTGATCTCGCCGACTAGCTGCAAGGGGCTGTGCCCATCGCCGCAACGGCGATGGGCACGGTTCGTTAGCCCAGGACAGCGCGAATTACAAAGATGGCAAAGGCAATGTTGGTGGCCAGATGGCCAACGATGCCTGGCCAGGTACTCCCCGTTCGCTGGGCCACATACGCAAGCGGCACCGTGATAGGCAGGTAGGCGATGATGCCGCCGAGCGTGGTGTGGTAGAAGATATGGAAGAGATCCCAGAGCAGGCCGTTGACCAGCCAGGCCCACTTTCCGAACGCCAGTTCCTGCCGAGGCAGGATGATGCCACGCCACCAGAGTTCTTCTCCTCCGATGTTGAAGACAACGAGGCCCATGACGAGCCACAGGCCCACCAGCCAGCGTCCTTCGAGTGAGGCGCCACTCAAAACCCCGTTGCGCATGTCGCCCATGAAACTGGTGAACTCGGGAGGGGCGCTGTACAGGCGAACGGAATTGAGCGGTTCAGCCAGCGGGCCGAGCAGGGACGCTCCTGCCATCGAGACTACCACGAGGCCTGCGGTCCAGAGCCAATCGCGCCCGGTCGGTTTCCGGAGCCGCATCCGGTCACGGAATGCCTCCCACGTCCAGGGGTGTCCTTCGAGCCGATAGGCCACCAGCGCCGCCACGAGCATCAGGGCAAGCGGTCCGGCAAAGGTGACGCTGAAGACGATGATGCCGTCGTAGCCCTGGCGGACCATCCACGGCAGCAGGCCCAGCAGGCTGGCTGAGAACAGTGCTGCGGGAATGGCAAAGTAGAGCAGCGATCCGATGACGCCTATGGGGCGCATTGGACGGGCGACGGGACTGGACATCCAGACCTCCGACACGGGTGGTAGCTACGCAACGATCGGGAACGGGTACAGCCAGATGCAGAACGGTCAACCCAGCCGAAGACTCAGCAGACGAAGGGCAAACGAAAACCACACCAGATAGAGCAACGACATCGCCGTCACCGTGCTCTCGACCAGCGTCCATGCGAGCTTCGGTCGGCGCCAGGAGCGCCATGCCTCCCGCAGCGACAGCGCAGCACCAGCTATACAGATGAGCCCAATCAGCTGCAGGCCGCGGATCCAGGGCTGGCTGCCGAGGTGCGAGGGCGCGTCGAGGACGAACGCGATGGCCCACCCGGCGAGATAGACCAGGCCAACGACCGCGGCAACGCGGGTCCAGTGTCCCGATCGCTCGTTCTGATCAATGGTGGATCCCGCTGATCGAGCGCGGCGAGCGATGATCGAGATGACCGCCCAACCGAAGGATACGAGGGTGAATGCTACCACGACCAGACCGAGCAGCGGCAGGTGGAGCGCGGTCGAACGGTGCCAGGGTACTGGCGTGCTGACCCAGACCGAGGGTGCCGCATCGGACCAGACCGCCTGGACGCCGCCGTCGCGCACGCTCATGACGAGCCGGGCGTCGCCGTCGACGTCGCGCCAGACGAAGGGTGCTATCTCCCGCCAGGTCTGGGTCCGCCCTTCCGACTGAAAGGCAAGCGCCGGGGTCGTTTCGATCGTACCATCGGCGTTGGCGCGGATGGCCGGCCGAAAGAAGGACCGCCCGATCAACTCGAAGGCCTCTCGGTAGTCACCGACCGTCCGGCGGGTCCAGGCATACTCCCCGGCCACCAGCAGTGCATGCTCCGACGCGGTTGCCGCAGTCGGCTCGTCGGGCCGACTGGTGACCGGCAGGTAGCGATCGGCGAACTGGCGGAAGAGCCGAGCCCGCAACGAGAAAGCGGCGGGAAGCAGCGGATCGGCCGCCCCGCTGCTGTTGACCGCGACAAAGACGCCGATACCCTGCTCGGGAAACAGCTTCAACTCGGCGTGCGCACCTTCACCATCACCCGAATGCCCGATGGCACGAACGCCACGATAGTCGCTGCGAAACAGGCCGAGACCGAGGGGCTGCGCACCGGGGATCGGGATGAACGCCGGCGCCTGCATCTCCGCGACTGACTCCGGCAGCAGCAGACGAGTCTCGCCGTAGCGACCGCCCTGCAGCTGCATCAGCATGAACCGGGTCATGTCGTGCGCGGTCGTGGCCAGGCCACCGGACGGCGAATCCGTGGGCAACATCTCCGCCATCAGCCCGGGTGGGTAGGGCTCCTTAGCGGAGGCTTGCTGGTAGGTCGGCACAATCAGCGCACCGAGGGGGCCAGGCTCCACCATTCGCACGGTCGAGTGCTGCATGCCGAGCGGCAGAAAGATCCGGTGTTCGAGGTAGTCGCCAAACGACATTTGAGCCATTCGCTCGACGAGGTATCCTGCGAGGTTGAACCCGTAGTTGGAGTACGCAGGCACGGTTCCGGCCGGGTAGATCCGGGGCGGCGGATTGACGACGTGCTCGCGGAGGGTGCGCGGTGGCCGGTAGCGCGGGTAGGCAATTTCCGAGAAGCCGGCCGTGTGAGTCAGGAGGTGGCGAAGGGTGATAGGCGGACCCGAGCCCGCCGGCAGGTCGAAGTCAAGGTAGCTGCGGATGTCGCGGTCGAGCTCGAGCACTCCCTGCTCCACCAGCTGAAGCACGGCTGTTGCCGTCAGGAGCTTCGAGACCGATGCCACCCGGATGACCGAGCGAGCGGGATCCATTGGAGTTTTGCGGGCCACGTCGGCATAGCCGTAGCCCTTTTCGAGCAGGACCACGCCATCCTTGACGACGGCCACGACCAGGCCGGCAATGTCGCCGCGCTGCAGGGCGTCCGGCACGACCCTGTCGAGCCAGCGCTCGAGATCGACGCCCTCGAGCGGAACCGACGCAGTGTCTCCGTCGGGTCGCTGTTGCTGCGCATTTGCAGGCGCGACGCCGCCTATCAGCAGGATCGGAAGCGCCAGTCGACGTGCGGACCGGTGCCACCGGAGCCGTGGCGCGGACAAGGTCACGCCTGCCTGAGCGCGATCGACGGATCCACCTTTCCTGCCCGCCGTGCCGGCAGATAAGCCGCCAGCGTTGTGATGCCGAGCAGGACGGTCGGCACGATCAGCAGGGTGACGGGATCGAGCGCCGGCACACCGTACAGCGAGGCTTCCATGATCCGCCCAAAGGCAAACCCAAGCACCATGCCGAGCCCGGTCCCGATCAGGACGAGACGGAGCCCGCCCCACATCAGCATCCGGATCACCGACTGCCTGTCGGCGCCCAGCGAGAGCCGAATTCCGACCTCTCGGCTCCGCTGTGCCACGGCATAGCTGACCGATCCGTAGAGGCCGATCGCGGCCATGAGCAGCGCCAGCAGCGCAAACCCGGTCAGCGCGCTGGCGCCCAGCTTGATCGGCAGCGCCGTGATCTCGAGGTGGCGCGCCATGGTCCGCTGCTCCATGATCAGAACGTTCGGGTCGGCCTGCCGCACTGCACGAACCGCAGCCGCCAGCATGGCATCGGCATCGCCGCGCGTGGACACGACGAACCAGCCGTTGGTAAAGCCGTTACCGACGCTCGCGTCGTAGATGAAGGGGCGCGAGTTTTCCGCCAGGTTTCGGATCTTGGCGGTAGCGACGACCCCGACGACTTCGACTTCGCGCCCGCCGACTCGATAACGCCGACCGACCGGATCGCGATCCGGCCAAAACTTCGCAGCGAAGGCCTCGTTGACGATGGCCACGGGCGGGGCGGCGCTGTCCAGATCGAACGCTGTAAGATTCCGCCCAGCAACCATCCGAAGACGGGCGGCGGCAATGAATCCGGTGTCGATGCCGGCACGGTCGACCGTGAACGCCACCTCGCCAGGGGGTGGTTCGACCCCATCGACGGTGATCCGCACCGTCTCGCTGTTGAGCAGGTTCAGGTGCACGTTCTCGGTCAGGCCCACCGACTCTACGCCGGGCAACGCGGCCAGGTGGTCTCTGGCCCGATCGACACTCCGCTTCACCTCGTCGGCCGTTCGATTGCCTCCATACATCACCCAGACGAGCGCAGCCGGACGGGAACCGAAGCCCGGATCGACGGTACGCAAGGCGTCCAGACTTCGCACGAAGAGCCCAGCGACGACCAGAAGCACGACGGACACCACCACCTGGCCCATGACCAGCGCGCTCCGCATCACACTCTTGTTTCGGCCGCCGCCGGCACTCTCGTCGCGAATCACGCCCGCGAGATCGAGTCGGGTGGCTTGCAACGCCGGCACCAGACCGCACAGGACGCCGGCCGCGATCGAAACGATCGTGGTAAAGGCCAGCACCCGCCAGTCGAGCGACAGGTCGAGCGTCACGGGAATGGGGAGCGGAAGGTCGGCGGCCAGGACGGCTTGCAACCCTGCGCGGCCAAGCAGCACACCGACCACCCCGCCGATCGTACCGAGCAGCACCGTCTCGACCAGGAGTTGCCGCACCAGTTGGAGTCGGGTGGCGCCGAGACTCAGCCTGACCCCGATCTCCTTCTTGCGATCGATGGCGCGTGCCAGCAGGAATCCCGCAAGGTTGGCACAAGCAATGATCAGCACCATGCCAACGACCACCATCAGCATGACCATGAGCGGCCGAAGCAGCGCATCGACCGGGGGATAGACGATCACATCGGCGGATGGCACGATGACGAAGTCGCCCTTTCCTTGCCACCCCTCGAGGCCCTGCTCGCGGTAGCTCGCGGCCACGGCGCTGACCGCCGCCTGGGCCTGGGGAACCGACCCACCCGGGTTGAGCCGGGCCCGCACGAAAATTGAATGGCTGCTCCGGGTGGTGAACTCCTGCTGCATTCCGGGCGCAACGTCACCCAGCCGGGTGAGGGGGATGTACAGCTCAGAGACGGCACCGCGGACGGCACCGTCGAATCCGGGGGCCAGGACGCCAATGATGGTATACTCGCCGATCGAGAGGCGGAGCGTCTGCCCCACCACCGAGGGATCCGACCCATAGGCACGTTGCCAGTATCGATAGCCGAGCACAGCAACCGCCCCGGCTCCCGGCGCCGGCGCATCGGCGGCCTCGATCAGTCTCCCATGCGCAGCTGTCAGACCCAGGACATGGAAGTAGTTGCCCGAAACCAGTTGGGCGGTGATGCGGGTCGGGGCCTCCTGATCGACACCGCTGGCAAAGAACAGCCGGTACCCGGCCACGTCGGCGAAGACATCCCGGCGCCGCGCGAGATCTTCGAGATCCGGATACGTCAAGGGCACGAAGTCGTTGGCCGCATCCGACCGGTAGATGTCCACCAGCTCCTGCGGGCGGACCAGCGGTGGCTTCCGGAGGATCACATCGTTGATGAGCGTGAAGATGGCGGTGTTGGCACCGATGCCGAGGGCGAGAGAAAGAACGGCAATGGCGGTGAACGCCGGCCGCGCCGTCAGGCGTCGGATGGCGTAGCGCGTGTCTCGCAGCAGCTGGCGGATCCAGCTGTCCCGGGGACCGGTACCTCCGAGCGGAGCTGGGGTGACGATCCGTTTCTCGCGGCGAATCAGCTCAGCCGTGTAGCCGCCGTCGCCGAACGAGGCCAGGAGGTCTTCCGCGGTCCGACCTGCCGCAAGGCCATCTTCGAAGTGGGCCACCAGTTCCCGAAAGACTTCGTCGCGCCGAACGTCCGCCAACCCGCTGCCGACCACCACCTCGGCAACGCGGGCCGCGAGCGGCTGCGGCAATCCGGCTCCCCGCGCCAGACGCTCGACCCCCAGCCGGTCGAGCCGGCCCACCAGTCCTGCCCTGGGATTGCTGCGCATGTCAGGCCTCCGCACTGTCTGGGGCGACGAGGCCGAGACTCACCATCGCCTGAAAGAGTTCCTGCCAGCGCGCGCGGTGATCTTCGAGCATTGCGAGCCCCGCATCGGTGATCCCGTAGTACCGGCGCCGACGACCGGATGGAAGCTCGACCCAGCGGCTGCGAACGAGTCCCTTCGACTCGAGATTATACAGCAGGGGGTACAGGGTCGATTGTCCCATCGCGAGCACGCCCTCCGATCGGGCGGAGAGTGCCTCCACCAGCTCGTAGCCATAGCGGTCGCGGTGCTTGAGCAATTGCAGCACCGCGGCAGGACCGGCCCCTCGGATCAACTCTCGTCGCAGTTCCATCGTATGTTCCTTGTACCTGAGCCGCTACAGCAGGATCGATCAGCATCCATTCGGTGACAATCGGCATGCAGGGCTCGGCAACTCCAGACAGTTTCGGGAAGAAGTCGACGCCGTTCAGCCTCAGGTCTGTCGCAGCGCCTTGACCGGATCGACGGTGCCCGCTCGTCGCGCAGGCACAAAGGCAGCGAGGCCAGTCACACCGAGCAGCACGACGGGAACGATCAGCAGGGTGACCGGGTCGAACGCTCGAACCGCGTAGAGGGTGCTCTCGATCACGCGCGCGAAGGCCAATCCAACGACCAGTCCAATACCGATCCCGATGAGGGCCAGGCGAATCCCACCCCACATCAGCATTCGGATCACGGCACCCCGATCCGCGCCGAGTGAGAGGCGAATGCCCACTTCGCGAACCCGCTGTGACACTGAGTAGCTGACCGAGCCATAGAGGCCGAGCGATGCCATGACTAGGGCCAACAGGGCAAACCCGGTCAAAGCGCCTGCGCCGAGCTGGACCGGGAGGGCAGTCACATCGAGGTGCTGCCGCATAGTCCGCTGCTCCATAATCAGGACGTTGGGATCGACCTGGCGTATCGTGCGCACTACCGAACGCAGCAAGCCATACGCGTCTCCCGGTGCCGAGACGACGAACCAGCCCTCAGAAAACTCGTTCATCACTCCCAGCGCATCGTAGGCGAAAGGCCTGGGCGCTTCGGCCAGGTCGCGGATCTTGGCGTTGGCAACGATGCCGACGATCTCGATTGCCCGACCCTGGACCCGGTAATGCCTACCTATCGGATCGACGCCAGGAAAGTATCTGCCGGCAAAGGCCTCGTTGACCAGCGCAACAGGCGATGCGCCGGGCAGCAGATCGGTCGCGGTCAGGTTGCGGCCGGCCGTGAGGCGCAGGCCGACCGCGCGAACATAGCCTGTGTCGATGCTCATACGGTCGAGGGCAAATCCAACCTCACCCGGAGGCGGTTCGACGCCGTCGACGGTGATAGTGGCCATGTTCCGGTTGAGCAGGTTGAGATGGACATTCTGCCCAACTCCGACCGCCGTCACACCAGGCAGCACCCGAACCGCCTCATGCATCCGAGCGGCCGATTGCCGAATCCCTTCTGGCGTATTGCTTCCGCCGAACATGACCCAGACGAGCGCGGCCGGGTCCTTGCCGAACCCGGGGTCCACGCTCCGGAGCGCACTCAGGCTCCGGACAAACAGCCCAGCCGCCAGGAGAAGCACGACGGATACCGCCACCTGCGCAGTCACCAGCGCATTGCGAAGCCCGCTCTTCTGGCGCCCGCCGCCGGCGCTTTCCTCACGAATGACGCCGGCAAGATCGACACGGGTTGCCTGCAGAGCCGGCGCGAGTCCGGCCAGAAGGCCGGCGACGATCGAAACGGCCGTTGTGAAGGTCAAAACGCGCCAATCCAGCGGCAAATCGAGCGTCACGGGTGCCGGGAGCGGTAAGTCGGCCGCCAGCACGGCGCGGAGTGACAGGCGGCCGACAATGACACCGAGCACGCCACCGACCGCACCTAGCAGCACGGTTTCGACCAGCAACTGCCGCACCAACTGGCCGCGCGTTGCACCAAGGCTCAGCCGGACGCCGATTTCCTTCCGGCGATCGATAGCTCGCGCCAGCAGAAATCCCGCCAGGTTAGCACAGGCAATCACCAGGACGAGGCCGACGACAACCATCAGGACCGTGATCAACGGTCGGAGCATGCTGTCGACAGGTGGGTAGAAGATCACGTCTGCGGCCGGTATGATGGTGAAGTCTGCCTTGCCTTCCCACGATTCGAGCCGTTGCTCGCGAAGGCTGGCGGCCAGCCCTTGGGTTGCCACCTCGGCTTCAGGGATCGAACCACCGCTCCGCAGGCGAGCCCGGACGAAGATCGAATGGTTGGCGCGGTCGGTGGCTTCGTTGCGGCTTCCCGGCGTCAGATCGACCGTCCTGGTCAGCGGGATGTAGACGTCGGTCGAGATGCCGCGCAGGCTCCCTTCGAAGGCCGGGGTTGCCACACCGATTATCGTATAGTCACCCGCCGTCAGCGAGAGCGTGCGGCCGATGACGGACGGGTCCGCTCCGAAGACGCGGCGCCAGTAGCGGTCGCTGAGCACCGCCACCGAGCCGACCCCCGGCGCGGGGGCATCGGCGGCCTGAATCATCCGCCCCCGCTCGGCCTTGATGCCCAGGATCGAGAAGAAGTTGCCCGACACGAGCTGCAGCGTGATGCGTTCGGGCTCTGGCTGGCCGACGATCGATGCGTAGGCCATGCGGAAGCCCCCGACCCCCTCGAACGCATCGAGGCGATTCAGGTCTTCCAGATCCGGATAGGAGATCGGAAGAAAGTCGTTCTCCGCATCGGTCCGGTAGATCTCGACGACTTGCTCGGGCCGTTCGATGGGAGGCTTCCGGAAGATCACATCGTTGACCAGGGTGAAGACCGCCGCGTTGGCCCCGATGCCCAACGCAAGCGACAGCACCGCGATCACGGTGAAAGCCGGCCGAGCCGCGAGGCGCCTGACGGCATAGCGGAGATCCCGAACGGCCTGGTGAGCCCAGCTATCCCGCGGGCCCGACCCACCCAGCAGCTCCGGCGTGACGGTGCGTTTGGAACGACCGATCAGGGCGGCCGCCTGCTTGCCGTCGCCGAAGGCCGTCAGGAGTTCCTCGGGTGTCCGTCCGGCGGCAATGCCGTCTTCGAAGTGCGCAACCAGCTCCCGAAAGACTTCTTCTCTGCGCTCATCCGGCAGCCGGCTCTCCACGATGACCTCCGCTACCCGTGCAGCCAGCGGGCGCGGCAGGCCGGCAGCACACGCCAGCCGTTCCACGCTCAGGCGGTCGAGCCGCCCCGACAATCCAGCATTTCTGAATCGCATGATCAGCTCTCCGCGCGTCCCGGCCAGACCAGGCCGAAGCCGAACCTGGCTTGGAACAGCTCCTGCCGGCACATCCGTCCAATGATACCTCGGCCAGCATAGTAGCATGCAGGCACTAAAACGTCAATAAATGAAACGGCCGACTCGAATCCGAGCCGGCCGGCAGAGGCCTTACATCGTCGGGACCGTCAGCCCCGATAAGCCTCCAGATAGCCCCTCGCGGCCGAGAGAACCTGGGCTTGCACTTCGGAGAGGGCCCCCGGGAGCGACAGACCTGCGGCCTTGACGTGTCCTCCCCCCCCAAAGGGCTTGGCAAAGCCGGCGACATCGACGGGCCCGACGGACCGGAGCGAGACTTTGATCCGTCCCTGCCCGATCTCGCGGAAGAGGAGCGCCATGCGGACGCCTGCGATCGACCGGGCATGTTCGATGATGCCGTCCAAGTCGTCCGAGCTGACGCGATGGCGCTCGACGGCGCCTGGTGGCACAGTGACCCATGCCAAACCGGTGTCCGGCTCGACGACCAGGGTCTGCAGCACCTCGGCAAGCAGCCGAACCCGCCCTTCGGGCGCGCCGGCGTAGACGTCGAGGTAGATCGCCTCCGGGTCGATGCCCTGATCGAGCAGTTCCGCCGCGATACGGAGCGTGCGCGGGTGGGTATTGCTGAACCGGAAGCCGCCGGTATCCGTTAGAATGGCGACGTACAGGGCGCGGGCCACTGCATGGGTGAGCGGCCAGCCGTTGGCTGCGGCAATCTCGACGATCAGTTCCCCGGTGGCCGCAGCCGACGGATCGACATAACGGGGACCGTTAGGCAGGGTTCCCTGACTGACGTGATGATCGATGCAGCCGACCGGTACGCCCCGTTCTCTGACCGTATCCGCCAGCATCCCGAGGCGCTCGATGTCACTGATATCGAGCACCACGATGAAATCGGCTCGGCGCAAGGCCTTGACCGCCTCTTCGCTGCGATCGACGCCGGGAAGTCCTTCGAAAAGGAAGTTGAAGCGGGCTGGCGTGCGAGTCGGGTTGGCGATGGTGGCCGAGACACCGATGCCCCGCAGCAGGTGCACCAAGCCAATTTCGCTGCCAAGGCCGTCACCATCCGGATTGACGTGCGTCGTGAGGCAGACCGATGCGCCGGGCGTCAGGGCCTGCGCCAATTCGCGAGCGGCGGACCGTTTGTCGTCGGTCAAATTGATAGGCATTGGAACAAAATAGACCGACCCATTATCGCTTGGCGAGCCCGCCTCTTTCGGTGCCGCTTGCCTTCCAGCATCTTTGACCACCTTTGCGCCACTCCGGCGCGCCCAGCACCGCCTCTACGAACCATGGTGACAGATGCGCCGTCTCACCCTGACGCATTGGATCCTGATTGCTACGCTGGTCGGCGCCGTGATCGGCTACCTGGATTTCTACGTCTGGCTCGGATCCGACCTCGCGGCCGTGATGCGTCCGTTTGCAACGATCTTCATCCGGCTGATCAAGTCGCTGGTCGCCCCCCTCATCTTCGCCACTCTCGTCATCGGCATCGCGGGCCAAGGAGACGACGTCCGCCAGATCGGGCGGGTGGCCCTCCGGGCGCTGATCTACTTTCAGATCGTCACGACCGTGGCCCTCATCATCGGGATGGTTGCCGCGCATCTCGGCCAGCCGGGCGCCGGCCTGAGCCTTACTGGATCGGCCGAAGCCGGCGAGAGACTGGCCAGTACCCGAACCACCTGGCAGGGGGTCCTGGAGAATGCCGTCCCGGCCAGCATCGTCGAAGCGATGGCGCGCAACGAAACCCTGCAGATCGTCTTCTTTGCCCTGATCTTCGGCGCGGCCCTGACGCAGGTCCGCGGCCGGCCACGCGAAGTCATGCTGGAAATGTGCGAGAGCCTGGCAGAGGTGATGTTCAAGTTCACCGGGCTCGTGATGCTCTATGCTCCGGTCGGCGTGGCAGCGGCTGTTGCCGTCGCGATCGGCACCAACGGTCTTGGCGTGGTGGTGAGCCTCGGCAAGCTGGTCCTGACGCTGTACGGAGCCTTGCTCGTCTTCGTGCTCGGTGTCATGCTCCCCGCGGCCCTCATTGCCCGGCTCAGGATCGGGCGGTTCTGGCATTGGAGCCGGCAGCCCACCCTGATCGCGTTCACCACCGCGTCGTCGGAAGCGGCCCTGCCGCGTGCGCTCGAGAATATGGAACGATTCGGGGTGCCCCGCCGCATCGCATCGTTCGTGCTGCCGACCGGCTACTCGTTCAACCTGGCAGGCTCCACACTCTATCTCGGGCTTGCTTCGGTCTTCGTGGCGCAAGCGGCTGGGATCACCCTGTCGTTCGGAACCCAGGTCGCGATGGTGCTGACCCTGATGCTCACGAGCAAGGGCGTGGCCGGCGTACCCCGCGCCTCGCTCGTGATCCTGTCCGGCACCCTGTCGCAGTTCGGGTTGCCGCTCGAGGGCATTGCGGTCATCCTGGCCGTCGACGTCTTCATGGACATGGCCCGCACCGCAGTCAACGTGCTGGGCAACTGCCTGGCGACGGCCGTGGTGGCCCGCTGGGACGGCGCACTGGAAGAACAGACGTGACACGCGTCCGCTGCCGCAAGTGACAAAGGCCGGTGGAAGCTCTCCACCGGCCTATTGTCCTTCCGAACCGCGTCAGGGATCAGACCTGCTCACCCCGCGCCCGCTTGGCGAGCTTGGAGTTGCGGTAGCCATACAGGTAATACGACGCCACACCAATGGCGAGCCAGATCAGGAGACGCTCCCAGGTTCGCCACGGCAGGAAGTACATCAGGTACGCGCACGAAAGAATACCCGCGGGCGCGATGATCCACACCGCCGGAACCTTGAACGGGCGACGAAGGTTTGGTTCACGGACTCGGAGCACCAACACCGCTGAGCACACGATCACGAAGGCCAGCAGAGTCCCGATCGACACCAGCGACGCGGCTTCACGCACATTGAGGAACCCGGCAGGAATCGCCACCGCGACGCCGAGAACGATCTGCGTGATCCAGGGGGTCTTGAACTTGGGGTGGATCTTGTTGACCACCGCCGGCAGCAGACCGTCGTTGGACATCGACCAGAAGACGCGGGCCTGACCCATCAGCTGCACCAGAATGACCGATGAGAGCCCAGCAATCGCACCGAGCTCGATCAGGCGCGCCATCCAACCCAGTCCAGCTGCCGTCGCCACCTTGGCAATCGGATCCGGCACGTCCAGTTCCTGGTAGGGAAGGACGCCGGTCGCAATCGCGGAGACTACGATGTAGAGGATGGTGCAGATGAGCAGCGATCCGATGATGCCGATCGGCATGTCGCGCTGCGGATTCTTGGCTTCCTGCGCTGCGGTACTCACCGCGTCGAACCCGATATACGCAAAGAAGACGATACCAGCGCCGGCAATGATACCGGTGACGCCGAACTCTTCCCGATGGCCGAGATTGGCCGGGATAAACGGCTGCCAGTTCGCCGGGTCGATGGCCCGCCAGGCAAAGAGGATGAAGAGCAGGATGACGCCGACTTTGATGAACACCACGATGTTGTTCAGCGTGGCCGACTCCTTGATGCCGCGAACCAGGATCGCGGTCACCACGAGCACGATGAAGATGGCCGGCAGGTTGAGGATGGCCGTGACCTGGGAGCCATCAGCCATGGTCACCTGAGTGCCGGCTGCCGCGGAGAATGCGGCTGGTATGTGTATTCCTATGTTGTTGAGGAATGAGACGAGATAGCCGGACCAGCCGATGGCCACTGTTGTCGCGGAAAGCGCATACTCGAGTACGAGGTCCCAGCCGATGATCCAGGCAAAAATCTCACCCAGGGTTGCGTACCCGTAGGTGTACGCGCTGCCCGCGATCGGAACCAATGCCGCAAACTCCGAGTAACAGAACGCGGCAAAGATGGCCGCCGACCCTGCGAGCACGAACGACAGGATGATGGCCGGTCCCGCGTTCTTCGCCGCCACCGTACCGGTCAGGACGAATATCCCGGTTCCGATGATGGCGCCAATACCCAGGAACGTGAGGTTGAGGGGTCCGAGGACCCGTTGCAACCCGTGTTCGGCGCTTGCCTCCGCTTGTAAGTCGGCAATCGCTTTCCGACGAAAAATCGACATATAGGCAGTACTCGCAGTGATGAGACCACGCATAAGCCGCTCGGACGGGTCAAGCGAGACCCGATCCGGCGGCACGGACATTCAACATTCGAGTGAACTGACGAACCCTACAGACCAGCGGACCAGCGACGAGCCTTACTTGCTGTAATTGGGTGCTTCCCTGGTGATGGTCACATCGTGCGGATGGGATTCTCGCAAGCCCGCCGCCGTGATCTGAACCATTTCGGTATCCCGCCGAAGCGCGACCAGATCGGCCGCCCCGCAGTATCCCATGCCGCTTCGCAGGCCACCCACCATCTGAAACAAGACATCACCCACAGGCCCCCGATAGGGCACCCTGCCCTCGATCCCCTCGGGAACCATCTTGGAGGGCGCCAGCTCACCCTCCTGAAAGTACCGGTCGGCTGACCCGTCCTGCATGGCAGAGAGGCTGCCCATGCCGCGGATCATCTTGAACCGGCGTCCTTCGGCCAGGACGGATTCGCCCGGGCTTTCCTCGGTTCCGGCGAGCATCGACCCCATCATGACCGAGGAGGCCCCTGCTGCCATTGCCTTCACAATATCGCCTGAATATTTGATTCCGCCATCCGCGATGACCGGAACCTCCCCGGCCCCGCGAATCGCGTCCATGATGGCCGTGATCTGCGGCACCCCGACCCCGGTAACGACGCGGGTCGTACAGATGCTCCCGGGTCCGATCCCGACTTTGATGGCATCGCAGCCGCGCCGGGCAAGTTCGCGAGCCCCTGTTTCGGTGGCCACGTTACCGCCAATCAGCTGTGCATCGGGAAACGCTTCGCGCAATCTGTCGATCATCTCCAGAACGCCCGCACTGTGCCCGTGCGCAGAATCCAGTACCAGAACGTCGCACCCCGCATCAAGCAGCGCCTTGGCTCGTGCCAAGGTATCAGGACCCGCGCCAAGCGCACCCGCGACGCGAAGTCGACCATGCTCATCCTTGTTCGCTTCGGGGTGCCGCTGACGCTTGAAAATGTCTTTGACCGTGATCAGCCCCTTGAGCACACCCGCGTCATCGACGACTGGCAGCTTCTCGATTCGATGCTGCGCCAGGATCCGTTCCGCCTCGTCGAGCGTCGTGCCCACGGGCGCCGTGATCAGGTTGTCTTTGGTCATGGCGCCCTGAATCGGGCGATCGAGATCCCGCTCGAACTGCAGGTCGCGGTTCGTCAGGATGCCAATCAGCTTGCCGTGCGCATCGACGATCGGAACGCCCGAGATCCGGAAGCGGGTCATCAGCGTCGCGGCCTCACGAATCGGTCGATCCGGGCCGAGCGTGATCGGGTTGAGAATCATCCCGCTTTCGCTGCGCTTGACCCGATCGATCTCGGCTGCCTGGCGATCGATCGACATGTTCTTGTGGACCACACCGATGCCGCCCGCGCGCGCCATGGCGATGGCCATTTCCGCCTCGGTGACGGTATCCATGGCGGCGGCTATGAGCGGGATGTTGAGTGGGATACGGCGGGTCAGCTGGGTCCGAACGGAAACGTCTCGCGGATGAACGGCGCTTTCGCGCGGGACGAGAAGTACGTCGTCGAACGTGAGCGCAACGCCAACGCGAAGCGAACTCATCGGGTACACATCTCAATTGCGTGGGTACGGTGTCCTGCAGAACATCGGGCGGCGAGCATGGACGAATCTAGGGTAAGGGGGCAGTCGAATCAAGAACGACGGGTGCCGATGGCGAGCCTAACGCCCCTCGGACGCACCGGAGCCGCCCGGCACCCGGTCCGGCGCAGTGCCCGGGGGAACCGGCTTGTCCGCCGGCCGCTCGACTGCCTGGATTGCCTCATCCACGACCGCCTGGGCGGCGGCCGCCACACCGCGCATGACTTTGCTGGCACTGTCCATCACACCCATGGTGCCCGAGATCGCTTTGACCGGCACCTTGCCTGCCCGCAGCACGTCTTCGACCGTTTCAGTCATGCGCGCGAAGACGTTGGTCGGGGCCACCCGCTCGGCGTATTTGCTCTCGAGGAACTCGACGTAGTCGAGAATCTGGTAGCCGCGCTGGTCGCTCAGCGTTTCCAGCCGCCGCATGATCCGCTGCTTGAGGTTGTCGTTCATCGATTGACCATCCTGACGAATTCGAGAACCGGCGTTGGCAGAAACTTGGTCCGGCCGGACCGGAGTACCGCCTCGACCGTGACTTCATCGAGCGGGGTCATCCGGCGGAATTGAGCCGCCTGGTCACGACTGACCATGACATAGGTGAAGCCGCTCTCGGGCAGCGGACCACGCGCGAGGAGATACGGCTGCCCAAGCGGCATTTCGGGGCGGAGCGCATCCGCCTCCTGCACGGCCAGGAACTGCAGCCGCCAGGTTACCGTCTGGCCGATATAGCGGTCGGGGGCTTGCCGGATCATGGCACCCGTAATAGCCGGGATGAGTGGCGCGTCATCGATGACGTCTTCGGCCCGGATCCAGCCCTCGAGACGCACCCGCGCCCATTCGCCGTCGCGTTCGAGCACAGTCACGGTCGACCCGCCCGAGGCGGTGGCAGCCGGTTTTCCGTCCCGAGTAGGTGCAATCCCGGTTCCGGCGCGGAGCGCGGCCATTCCCGGTGCGACGCTCGTCGGTGTCTCCGCATCTGTCGCAGCAGCCGTCCGGCGCTCGGCCGAAACCGAGTCCGTCGGAGCCACCACGGTCGGCTGGGTTGATGCTGGGCCCGTCGTAGCCGGCGCTGGCGACGGTGTAGGCGCAGGAGCGGGCGTGGTGCGTCCAGGCGGCGGGGTGGCCGCCGTCTCGACCGTCGGGTCGCTGAGTCCGGACCGAACGACCCAGCCTTCCCGGCGAACCCGGACCCAGGCCCCCCGAGTTTCGGCCCGAGTCAGCAACGTCCCCTCCTGTAGCCGAGCGGACGTGCCGGTACCGGGCCCGGTCCTGAGCGCCTCGCCCGACCGCGCGGTGACGACGAGATCGAACCCGTCTCGGTTGGTCGCCTGCACCGATGCCGTCGGCAGCCACCCTTCGAGGGTGACCTGGACATGCCCTTCGCGGGTACGACCGACAGGGTAGGTCGTCCCGGCAACGAGGGTGGCCAGCCGGATTCCGTTCGGGTCCTTGAGCAGGGGCGCAGCGGAATTGGCACGAAGTCGGTTTTGGCCGGACAGCGGCGCAGCGAGGGCGACCAGAACGATCGCGAGACAGGCTGGTAGGCGACCCAGCCCCGGACTAGATTGCGGCAGCTTTAACACGTTTCGGATTGTAGACGACGCTCCAAACCATGTCAAACCATGCCGCCCCGGTCGCACTGATCGTCCTCGACGGCTGGGGCTATCGCAGCGACCCCAGAGACAACGCGATCGAACTCGGACGGACCCCGGTCTGGCACCAGGTCTGGAACGCGTCGCCGCGCACGCTCCTCGACGCGAGCGGCCTTGCCGTCGGGCTGCCCGCCGGGCAGATGGGCAACAGCGAAGTCGGCCATCTCAACCTCGGCGCGGGCCGAGTCGTCATGCAGGACCTGGTCCGGATATCTGAGAGCATCCGTACCGGAGCGTTCTTCGATCTCCCAGCGTTTCGCGAACTCGGCGTCCGCCTGGCCCGCACGGGTGGCACCCTGCACCTGGTCGGGCTGGTCGGCAATGGTGGCGTCCACGCCATCGATACCCACCTGCTTGCCGCGCTGGAACTCGGGATGCGTCTGGGCGTCCGGCGGATTGCGGTTCACGCCTTTCTCGACGGGCGCGACACCCTGCCGATGTCGGCACTGGGCTTCGTCGAAGCCCTGGCGGCGGACATCCGACGCATAACCGGCGATCGCGGAGTCCTGGCCAGCCTGATCGGCCGGTACTTCGCAATGGATCGCGACCGACGCTGGGAGCGGACCCGGCTTGCCTACGATCTGATGGTCCATGGCGTCGGCGCTGCTGCCACCGATCCGGTCCTGGCCATCAAAGCGGCCTACGATCGGGGCGAAACCGACGAGTTCATCAAACCGATCGTGATTCAGCAGCACGGCGTGCCTGCCGCGCTGCTCCGGGACGGCGACGGCATTTTCTGCTTCAACTACCGCAGCGACCGGATGCGCCAGATCGTCCGGGCGCTGGCCATCGAGGGTTTCGACGGATTTCCCGTCGACGACCGCCCGGCCGTTGCTCTTGTCACCATGACGCAGTACGACGGGACTTTTGCGCTGCCCACCGCGTTTGCGCCGTTCAACCTGGCCCGGATCCTGGCCGAAGTGCTGGCCGATGCCTCGCGGACCCAGTTTCGCACCGCCGAGACGGAGAAGTACCCGCACGTCACGTACTTCTTCAACGGGGGCGTCGAACCACCCTACCCCGGCGAAGAACGGCAGTTGATTCCATCGCCCAAGGTGGCCACCTACGATCTGATGCCCGAAATGAGCGCCGCCGGCATTGCCGACGCGCTTTGCACCGCCATGACACGGCGAGCCCACGATTTTTTCCTCTGCAACTTTGCCAACGCGGACATGGTCGGTCATACTGGGGTCCCGTCGGCCATCCTCCGAGCCGTCGAAACGATCGACGTTTGCCTCGGGCGAATTCTCGAAGCTGCCGAGCGGAGCGGCACCCGCGTTCTGATCACGGCCGACCACGGCAACTGCGAGATGATGGTCGATCCCGTCTCGGGCGGACCGCATACCGCACACACGACCAACCCGGTCCCGTTCGTGGCCGTGGGTACCTCCTTCACCGGCCTTCGATCAGGCGGCGCCCTCTGTGATGTGGCGCCGACCGTCCTCGATCTGCTTGGCCTCGATCAGCCGGTCGAAATGACCGGCCGGAGTCTGTCTCGTGCCTAGTTACCTGCTGCGCATCACGTCGGCTGCCGCTCTTGCCGTTGCTCTGGCCGGGCAGGCAGCCGCTCAGGTCGGCCATGACCCGGCCCGATCTCCCTATCGCGACCTGCGCTGGGGGCAGTTCCTTTCCGTGTCAGCCGGCCAGGCGTTCGGCAAGGGCGGCTCCTACGGGCTCGGCCCCCACGATGGCCCCTCGATCTGGGCCCGCCACGAGTTCCTCGCCGATCGCGCCCTGACGATCGGGCTCGGCGCCGGCTACGCACAGCTGCAGCGGAACTATGCCGATACCTCGTTGTCCGGCCAGGGCTTCCGGGGCCCGGTCGACCAGAACGTCTGGTTCGCCGAGGGGCTGGTCCAGCTCAACCTGACCGGCAACAAGACTTGGAACAGCGTCGCCCCGTACATCGGTCTGGGCCTCGGTCTGGCATTCGGCGAGAACGTTCCGGAAGACCGGTCCGGCTACCGGTTCGGCACCAAGTTCTACTTTGCGCCCGCCGTCGGGATGCGCACCTTCCTCACCCGGCGCCTCTATGTCCGCGCCGAGGCTCGTGCCATCTTCGTGAACCTGTCATACCCGGCGCTGTACCGAACCTATGACCCGGACGGACTGGGGCCGATGGAGCCGCTGCTGGCCAACCAACCCCTCAAGCAATGGGCGCCGACGCCGGTACTGCACGCCGGGCTGGGCTACGCTTTCCGGAATCCCTTCTTCTGACGGTCGGCTCCGCACCGCGCGACTCCAGGTTGCTGCGCGCAAGGGCGCCTCGCTGATGGTACAGTGCGCCGTGATTGCCGGGGGCGATGCCCGTCGACTCGGTGGATTACCCAAGGGCCTGCTCGAAGTGCACG
The DNA here is from genome assembly GCA_019637315.1 of Gemmatimonadales bacterium. Lineage (NCBI taxonomy): Bacteria > Pseudomonadati > Gemmatimonadota > Gemmatimonadia > Gemmatimonadales > Gemmatimonadales bacterium. Next base: position 52,238 of record JAHBVU010000014.1, on the reverse strand, counting down.
GGCATCGCATCCTCGACCGGATCGTCGCGGCCTGCCAAGCTGCATTCGGGCGGCCCCCGATGCTGATTGCCAGCTCGCCAGCCGCGCACCGGTGGGTTCCTGGCCTCACGGTCGTGCCGGACCGTCTTGCCGGCCTGGGCCCGCTCGGCGGCATTGAAACCGCGATCCGCGCGGCGGGTGGCTCGGTGATCTGTCTTGCCTGGGACCTGCCTTTCGTGACCCCGGAGTTGCTCACTGCGGTGGCGGCACCACTCGACCAGTTCGACGCGGTCATTCCGGAAAGCAGCCCGGGGCGGCTCGAACCGCTCTGCGCCGGCTATGGCCCCGGCGCTCTGCCGATCATCGAAGCGGCGCTGGCCCGAGGCGAGCGTCGCGTGACCGGGTGGCTGCCGGGAGCGCGGGTCCACCGGATCCCCCCGGAATCGCTTGCTGCGCTAGGCGAAACGTCGCGACTCTTCCTCAATATCAATACCGCGGACGACCTGGCCCGAGCCAACGCGGTGTTGCCCTGACTCTCACGGCGACTCGACTTCCCACCACAAGCCAAGTACACTTTCGGAGTTCGGCGAGACCAGGCCGAACTCACCCGGAGGCGGGGCTGGTCCCCGTGGTGCCATGCGGCTCATTTCGATTGTCGGCCATCCGCGCGTCGGAAAAACCACCCTGCTCGCCATGCTCGCCCGAGAACTGACTCGGCGAGGCAAGCGGGTAGCGGCCATCCGCGCCGTGGGGGATCCTTTGGAACAGTTCGACCGAGCCAGCGATGCCGGATCGATCCTTCACGAGGGGCAGCTGGACGGCTTTCTGCAGGTCGGACGGGGCACCCGGATGCTGCTCGAGCGAGCGGACACTGAGCCGAGCACCGCCGAGCTGGCGCTCCGCTACTTCAGCGACCGCGATCTCGTCCTGGCAGACAATCTGACCGATGACGGCATCCCGAAGATCGAGGTCTTTCGCTCCTCGCTCGGCCCCGCGCCGCTCGCGACCACCAGTTCAGTGCAGCAGGACTGGATCGCCGTGCTGAGCGACATCGAGCTGCCTGCAATCAAGTGCTCCGTGCTTCGCTTCACCGACACCATGTGGCTGCAGTTTCTCGCCGCGCTCGTGTGGGATCGCGCCCGGCGGTTCGAGCCCTCCTGACACCAGCCATCTGCGCCGGATGGACACTCGACTGACTGCCCGCGAGGCAGCCCGGCGGATCGCCGACGCGCTGACCCCGCAGCCGCCTCTCCGCGTGCCGCTCGAAGGCGCGCTGGGAAGCGTCCTCGCCGAAACGATCACCAGCCCGATCGACGTCCCGTTTCGAACCAACGCTGCCATGGACGGCTATGCCGTTCGCGGCAGTGATGTTCGAGGCGCCTCAGCCGAACAACCGCGTCGGCTCACCGTGATCGAGCGGATTCCGGCCGGCGCCGTGCCGAGCCGGTCGATCGGCCCCGGACAATGCGCCCGCATCTTCACCGGCGCTCCGGTTCCCAATGGCGCCGACAGCGTGATCCGGCAGGAAGACACCGATCTCGGTGAGCCCGAGGTTCGGATCTTCGGCGATCGCGACTGCCTCGCCAACCTGCGCCAGGCAGGCGAGGACATACCCCGTGGCGCCGTCGTCTTCGAACCCGGCACCGAACTGCGCCCGGCCCATCTCGGCGTGCTTGCGTCCCTGGCCGTAACGCACCCCATGGTCTGGCGCCGACCCCGAGTCGGGATTGCCGCCAGCGGCGACGAGCTGGCGCGACTCGACCAGCCCGACCTGATCCTGCGCGGCGAGCGAATCGCCAGCTCGAACAGCTATACCCTTGCTGCGCTGGTACGTGAGGCCGGCGGCGAACCGGTGGACCTTGGCCTGGCACAGGATACGCCCGAGAGTATTCGCGCCCAGCTCGAACGTGCAGCCGATTGCGACCTCCTCATCACCAGCGCCGGGATCAGTGTCGGTGAGCACGACCATCTGCGCAGCGTCATCGAGACCATGGGAGGACAGCTCGATTTCTGGCGGCTGCGGATGCGACCCGGCGCTCCGGTGGGATTCGGGCGCCTGGGACCGACGCCATGGATCGGTCTGCCGGGCAATCCGGTCAGTACCATGGTGACATTCGAGCTCTTCGGGCGGGCCGCGGTTCGGGTGCTGATGGGGCACCGACTGCCCTTCCGCGAGGGCATCCGGGTGCGGACCGAAACCGCGATTTCACTCGGCCCCGTCCTGCAGCATTTTCTGCGGGTGTCGCTGCACGGCGACCCCGTCTGCCCGACCGCGCGGGTGACCGGATCACAAGGCTCAGGTGTGCTCACCTCGATGGCGCGCGCCGACGGGCTGATGATCGTGCCGGAAGGCCAGCATGAGACGCCGGCAGGCGCGGAACTGCACGCGATTCGCCTCGACGAACCTTGTCACCGGGCCGACCCGGCGTTCTAATCGCGCGAAAGACGGGCTCGGGCCTGGAGGGTCCGGTAGTGATCGCTGCCCAGGGCGGCCTCGAGCGCAGCAACTGCGCCCGCCCCGAGCGACCGTCCCTCATCCTTCTTACCGTGACGGACCAGAAACTCTCCCAGCAGGCTCTCGGCGTGCCCGGTGGCCCAATGCCCGGCCGGCAAGGTTCGCTGGCGTAGCCGAACCGCTTCCCGCAGCAGGGCCTCCGCTCGGACGGGGTCACCGTCGCGCCCCAGGCAGTCGCCTGCGGCGAGGTAAGCCGAGCCAAGCGACAGCTCGCTTTCGGGGACCCGCTTGCCACGCTCCGCAATGACCGGTTCCGCCAGACTCACGGCCTCGCGACACCCGCCATGCTCCACCAGCACGTTGAGCAGGCCGCGCAAACCCACCAGCGTGGCCGGGTTGAACGGGTCCAAGTGATGCGACAGAATCCGATAGCTGCGACGCGCCACCGACTCCGCTTCCGCCGGCCGACCGGCATAGAGCAGGTTGATCGCAAACGGTTGTAGAATGCTGCCGACCAGCGGGTCATCCGGTCCGCGCGCCTCCTCCGCCAGCGCAATGCTCTCCCGATGGAGCGGCTCCGCCTCCGCCAGGCGACCCACTTCGGTCAGCAGGCTGGCATAGTTGGCGATGGTCACCGAACGGCGACGGACTTGCCCGGCGCCCCGCTGACGCAGCAGCTGAACGACCCGGCTCTGCAGGGTAATGGCATCCTCGTGGCGCCCCTGCTCGCTCAGCAGCAGCGCCATCTCGGCCCACCCGACCGCAATTTCCGCCGGATCGACCCCGGGCAGTGATTCGTACTGTGCCAGTGCCTCACGCAGCAGCGGCTCCGCAGCATCCGGACGACCGAGCGAACGCTCGACCATTGCCAGGTTGTAGCGTGTCGTGGCGCCGGCCCAGGTGACCCGCCCGCTGTCGAGCGAGGTCTGCAGCTGCAGCGCTTCGCGCGCCAGAGGTTCCGCCCGGTCCAGCAAGCCCATGTCGAACAGCGTCGTGGCCAGGATGACCTTGACCGCCGAGCGCGCGGCCAGCTGGTCGTGAAACGCCGAGTCGACCCGGGGCACGGCGGCATCGATCGCATCGACGACGGTGACCTGCCGGCCCAGCTGTTGCGGAGTGGCGGCGAGAAAGACGGAACGGAGAAACTCCGTGACGCTCTCGGCCTTGGCCAACTCGAGCTCCGCCCGGTCCCGCTCGGCGCGGGCCCGCCCCGCCTGCCACACGCTGACGGCCGTGCCGGCCACGAGGGCGACCACCGCCACCGCCAGCGCAGCGACCGCAGCCCGATTCCTCCGCACCAGCTTGCCGATCCGGTACCGTACCGAGTCGGGGGTGGCCTGAATCGGCAGCCCGGCCAGGAAGCGCAAGATGTCCTCGGACATGGCCTCCACCGAGGAATATCGGCGCTCCGGCTCCTTCCGCAGCGCCATCATCACGATATCGTCGAGTTCACCCTCGATGGCGCGCTGCAGGCGCCGCGTGGTCGGCTCGGCGGTCGACGACATGGTCTCGGCGGCGACCACGCGGCTTGGCAGGTCAGGCATCGACTCCGCCATCCGGCGCCGGGCTTCGAGCACGGGCAAGTCCGTAACATCGAACGGCGGTCGCCCGGTCAGCAGCTCGTAAAGCAGCACACCGAGAGAGTACACGTCGCTCGACGTGGTGACGGGGCTGCCCATCAGCTGTTCCGGACTGGCGTACGCGGTCGTCATCGGGGCGACGCCCGTCTGCGTCATCGGCTCGGCATCCGACTCCTCGGGGTCGAGCACCTTGGCAATGCCGAAGTCGAGCAGCTTGACGGTGCCGTCGGCGCTGACCAGGATGTTGCTCGGCTTGAGATCGCGGTGAACGACCAGATTCTGATGGGCATACTGGACGGCGGTACAAACCTGACGGAAGAGCCGCAAGCGGTCATGGATGCCCAGCTGCGCTGCCGAGCAGTAGCGGTCGATCCGCTCACCCTCGACGTACTCCATCACGAAGTACGGCTGCCCGTCGTCGGTGACCCCACCGTCGAGCAGGGCGGCAATGTTCCGGTGCTCGAGCCGCGCCAGAATCTGGCGCTCATAGCGAAAGCGCCGCAGGATCGCGTCGGAGTCCCGCCCACGCGCCACCATCTTGACCGCGACGCGCTTGTGAAAGTCGGCGTCGGCCCGGTGCGCCTCGTAGACCGCACCCATCCCACCCCGACCGATCGGCCTGATGATCTGGTAGGGCCCGACCCGCCAGCCGACCGGGTCGCTCACGGCATCGGGAGCCAGCGCTTCGAGCGGCGAGCGCTCGAAACGGTCGCCCACGGCGTCGGCCGCCGCAAGCAGCGCTTCGACCTCGGCCCGCAGGGCCGAGTCACCGAATGTCATCTGGTCGAGCCGAAGGGCGCGTTCGTCGGTCGGCAGCTCGGACAACTCGGCAAAGGCGGCCTTGACCAGGCGCCAGCGATCGGGGGTCAGTTGCGGTGTCACGTGCCCACCTGGCCAGCGCGCGTCGGCGCGATCACGGCCCCAGCCGGTGCTGCAACCAGGCCCGTGCCAGGGCCCAGTCGCGCTTGACCGTTGCCGTCGAGATTCCGAGCACGGCGGCGGTCTCTTCGATGGAGAACCCGGCGAAGTAGCGCAGCTCGATCAGCTTGGCCTGCCGCGGATCCAGCTCGGCAAGCTGGGCAAGCGCCTCGTCGACCGCCATGACTTCGTCGGACGACAGATCGTCCGGCACATCGGCATCGGTATCGAGGGTGACCTGATGCTGCCGGCCCCGCTTGCGCGCGGTGCGGCGCCGGGCATGGTCGACCAGAATCCGGCGCATTGCCTGGGCGGCGATGCCGAAGAAATGCGCCCGGCCAACCCAGTTGACCGAGTGCTGCCCGACCATCCGGAGAAAGACTTCGTGCACCAGCGCGGTCGGACTCAGAGTGTGATCGCCCCGCTCCCGACGCAAATGGCTCGCGGCAAGCACCTTGAGTTCGTCGTAGACGAGCGGCAAAAGGCGGTCGAGCGCGTCCGGCTCGCCATCCGAGACGAGGGTGAGCAGCTGGGTGACTTCGGACTGAGAGGATTCCACAGGCGGCCGCTGAGTGACTCATAATACTTTGTCCCCCGGTTCCGGTCGTCAAGTCGCCTGGCTGAAGACGCTTCGGAATCACGCGCAGAACAAAGCGGGACTGGCTCACGGGCGCCGTCGGCACCCAGGTAGGACACAACGCAAAAGGGAGGCCCGAGGGCCTCCCTTCGAGTCCGAACCTCATGGCGTTATCAAGTCGAACTTCGAAGCTCCCGCATGACGGTTTCGACATCCACCTTTGCCGCGCGATCCCGGACCTGGGATTCGAGCGACGGAAACAGCCCTTGCGCCTCCTCGCGCAGCCGAGTAAACAGCGACTTGAGATCGCCCGAACTGAGCGATCGCCCCTGAGCGTAGTACTGGCGGGTCGCGTGCCCGAGCGCATAGGTCGTCGCGAACGTCAGCGCGGCACCGGCCGCTGCTCCGACCAGGCCCCCGGCCAGGCGACCGAGCAGGCCGCGCGTCACCCCGCCCAGCAGTTTCCGCGCGACCCCTTCCAGGACCTGCCCGCTAACCACGACTCCCATGGCGGCGACGAGATCCTTGGTCTGGTTCATGTCCAACGCCTGGCCGTGATCACGTCCGATTCGATAGACCATCCTGAGCTGGAGTGGAACAATGCCGAGGGTGGCCAGGCCCTGCGGCAACAACTCCAGCGCCGCCGCGAGCACGGCATTGTCGAGGATCAAGCGATCCATCTCGGCGGTCGTCATCGTCCCAGCCACGACCACTGCATCCGGGGCTGACATGGACGCCTCGGCGACTTCTGCGGCGCGTCGAATTTCCGGGGCATCGATGCCACTGCGCTCGAGCAGGCGGCTCAACTGGCGGAGAAACGCCTGCTCGCTTTCGGTGGCCACACCGTCAGCGTGAATCACCGCCGACGCCAGCTCCAGCGCTGCGACGCGGGCTTCGGTGCTGGACAGCTGCGACACCAGACCAGGCAGGTCTGCTCCTTCCGAAACGACGCGATGAGCCACCTCGTCGTAGTCGGAGCCGCCGATCTGCGCCGCAATGCGCTCGAGCTCCGCCATTTCCTCGGGACTGCGGAACCCGTCGGCAAAGGCCGCAATCAGCGCAATCGATGCCAGCGGCGCCCGGTCTGCTTCGCGCATCGATCAGTGGACCATGAAGGCGGCGCTGGCCGAAACCGTGTCCCACTCGAGCTTGAGGATGCCCCCGCCTCGGGTCGGCTCGATCTTGATGACGAACTGCTCGACCGACTGCGGCAACGTGGCCACCTTGAGATCGATCCGGGCCAGATCCTCTTCGGGCTTGTACTCGGTGCCCCACTGTCCCGTCTGCTTGTTGATGGCCAGCTTCCAGTTGCCCGTTTCCGACGCAAAGGTGTACAGCGTGTAGGTCCCGGCCGGCACCATCACGTTCCCGAACATCAGCCCCTTGTCGGTCACGAGGTGGGTTGCCTTGTTGGCGCCGGTGCGCCAGACCTTGTCGTACGGAATCAGATTGCCAACCACCTGCCGCCCCCGCTTCGATGGCCGACCGTAGTCAACGATGATGGTGGCGCCGGCAATAGTTGCCTTGGTGGTGTCCCGGGGCGACAGGACCGGTTGCTGCTGCTGGGCCTCGGCCACTCCGGCCAGCGCCACGGTTGCGGCGAATGCCGCCGCCCAGATGCCGTTACGTCGAGTCATCGCTGCTTCTCCCTTGAGACTTGAGTCCTGCGGGGTCATGGGTGTGTCCCGCCCGCCAACCCGGGAAATAGGAGCCCGGGGGGCTAGAAATCAACCCGGCTGGTCGTGCCGTCGGGTGGGCGCAGGGATAAGGGACCGAACCGCCCGGGCACGAACGCCGGCGCATAGCCGGGCAGCGGAGCCCCGGCCAGGTAGGCCGCCAGCAGATCCGCGGCCCCGAGGACCAGCCCCACCGTCATCCCGACCCCCGCCACGACGAAGCCGCCCCGGCGATCGGCCATTCCGATGGCGGGTCGCAGATCGGGGGCAAGGGGCATCGGATAGGCCGCCACCTCGAGCCCGCCAGGCGGACCACGATAGCTACGCAGCGTCGCCACCGCCTGTCCCAGGCGCTCGAGCAACGCCTCGCCCAGCCGACCGACCTCGGCTGCCGCCGGCACGCCGGGCATGGCCGCCTCGAGTCGAAGCCCCCCGTCACCGTCTGCCAGCAACGACGGCAAGCCCCACGCTGCCTCAGCGCCGAGTTCGCCGGCAGGCCCCACGGCGCCCCAACCATCCAGATCAGCGGCGATCATTGGACAGGAGCCAGGCATGGCGCGTGCGCCGCCCGCCAGCACACCAACCAGTCGCGTGTAGTCGGCCCAGGGCAGCTCGAACCCCGCGAGGCGCCCGAGCGAGCGCACGCGAGATCCCGCCAGCACCAGGGTCGGTCCCGAAAGGCGCGCACCGGAGACGGTCGTAATCCGCCAGCCGTCTCCGGTGAACTCGATTCCTCGCACCGGTTCCGAGACGACGACCCCGCCTGCTCCCCGTATGGCGCCGATCAGCCAGCGACGGAGGGCGCGGGCATCGACCCACCCGGCCCGGCGGACGTGCACACCAAGCACCATGCCGGGATCCAGGAACGGAAAGGCGCTTCGAAGACCAGCACCTTCCAGCAGATCGAAGCCGTCCGGCACACCGCGAAAGCCGTCGGGTGGTGAGGGCAGATACCAGTCCGTCGTGGTGTGCTCGCGAAGCGGCCCGTGTCCCAGCGCGGCCTGGCGACCGGCCATGCTTCGCAGCAAGCGCGCAAGCTCGGGCCGCCCGGTGACGATCAGCCGGCCGCGCCGATTGGCGCTGAACCCTTCGCCGCTCTCGCGGTAGACTGCCTCGAGCCGGTCGATTCCGGCCTCGGTCAGCTGCACGATCGGCGGCTCCCCACCCGGCCACCAGGGCGCGTACCAAAGGCCCTCGCCCCCGCCCTCGCGGACGGGCTCCCGTTCGTCGACCAGGACCGCCCGCAAACCGGCGGTGGCTACGGCCCGCGCCACGGCGGCCGCCGGCAGTCCCGACCCGACGATCAGGACGGGATCTCGAACGCGTTCAGCGGGCGTCATCACCCCACCGATTTTCGACCACTCCGATTGACATGGCAGCCGCCCAGGGTGTACCGTTCGCCTCGAGAAGGGGAGTAGCTTATCCGTCGCGAAAGACGGACGGGGTGGTCGTCAAGACTGTTGGCTGCGAGGCCAACACGGCTATCCCGGGTCGGCGAACGACTCGAGCGAGACCTTCGTCAACCGCCTCACTCCGTGAGGGCGGTGACGAGGGTCTCGCTTTGTTCTTGCACACCAACGGCAGGAGTGCCAGGTTTTGCACTATGAATAACATGCGGACGTTTGTTCTGATGGCGGCTCTGATGGCGCTGTTTCTGGCGCTGGGGCAGCTCATCGGCGGGAGCCAGGGGCTGGTGCTTGCCCTCGTGGTCGGTTCGGCCATGAATTTCATCATGTACTTCTTTTCCGATAAGATGGTGCTTCGGATGTACCGGGCTCGGGTGGTGAGCGAGCAGGAAGCGCCGGAGTTGTATCGGATGGTCGACCGGCTGCGCCAGCGCGCTGGGTTACCGATGCCCGTCGTCGCGATCACGGACGAAGCTCAGCCTAACGCGTTTGCCACGGGCCGGAGTCCGGAAAAGGCGGTCGTCGCGGTCACCACGGGGCTGCTGCGTGCGCTGCCAGTCGACGAGATCGAGGGTGTCGTGGCCCACGAGCTGGCGCACATCAAGAACCGCGATATGCTGATCTCGACCATCGCAGCCGGTATTGCCGGCGCAATCGGTTACCTGCCGTGGCTGATCATGTTCGGGCGGGACCGTGAGGACGGGGGCGGCCATCCGATTGCGAGCTTGGCAGCCCTGATCCTCGGCCCTCTGGCCGCCGGAATCATTCAAATGGCCGTCTCGCGGCAGCGGGAGTTCGAGGCCGATCGGGTTGGCGCCGAGATTCTGGGGCGGCCACGCTCGCTGGCCAACGCGCTCACGCGGCTCGACGCCATGGCCCAGCGCATCCCGATGCAGATCACTCCGGCGGCGGCTCCGCTTGCCCAGGTCAACCCGCTGGCGGCAACGGGCGGCGGGCTCACCAAGCTCTTCTCCACCCATCCTCCAACCGCGGAACGGGTCGCCAAGCTGATGGAGATGGCGAACGCGCGCTAGGCAATAATCCGTGCACTCAATCGAGTGGTTTCTGTTTGCGGCCGTCGCATTCTCCTTGCTGGCGGCCGATCTCTTCATTGTACATCGAAAGGCGCGCGTCCTGTCGATGCGCGAGGCGTCGCGGTGGACCGCCGTCGTCGTGTCGACATCTCTCCTCTTCGGCCTGATCGTTCTCTGGCGGAGCGGGCCGACGTCGGCACTCGAGTACTACGCCGGCTATCTGGTAGAGTTGTCCCTCTCGGTCGACAACCTGTTCGTCTTCATTCTGATCTTTCAGTACTTCGCGGTCCCGCCAGTTGCCCACTCGAAGGTGCTCAACTGGGGTGTGTTCGGCGCGGCCGCGATGCGCGGCATCATGATCGTGGTGGGCACGGCCGTGCTGGGCCGCTTCGACTGGCTCTTCATCGTGCTGGGGGTGATCCTGCTGTTCACGGCCGCCCGGATGTTCAAAGAGCACGAGGATGAGATCGAGCCGGAAAAGAATCCGCTCGTCAAGCTGGCCAAGCGACTGGTGCCAATGACGCCGAACTACGAAGGCGCGCGGTTCTTCGTCAAGACGCCCGCCGGATGGCTCGCGACGCCGCTGTTCGTGGTCGTCCTGGTGATCGAGTGGACCGACGTCGTCTTTGCCATCGACAGTATTCCGGCCATTCTCTCCATCACCCGTGATCCGTTCATCGTGTACACCTCGAACATCTTCGCCATCCTGGGGCTGCGCGCAATGTTCTTCGTGATTCAGGACGCGATCCAGCAGTTCAAGTACCTCAAGCCCGGCGTCGGGCTGATTCTGGCGTTCGTCGGCGTCAAGATGATCTTCATCAAATGGTTTCACTTGCCGGTCGCGATATCACTCGGCTTCATCCTGACGGTACTGACGGGATCGATCGCGATGTCGATCATCAAGTCGCGTCGCACGCCGGCAGTTTGAGGGTGGCCCAACCGGGCGGGGCCTGCGGCGCCCCGCTCTTCCCACCTAGCGTTCACCCTGGCGCAACGCACCTCCGGGACGCTCCGGCTCCGCCGAGCCGGAGCCGGGCCTGACCGATCTCACATAATCGGGCGTGTCGGAGCGACAACGCGCCTCCCCGCGCCGGTGTGTCGATCCGTCATAGGCGACCCCCGGGGCGCCGCTGTAAATCGTTGCTCTGCAAAGAGTAACGCCGGCACCACCCGAGGGCACGACGATTGCCTTACACTACCGCGACCTGAGCGGGAGTACAGTCCGGTGCGGATCCGAATGTTGTGGCTGGGGCTGCTGTTGCTCCAGGGTTGCGAATCCGCGACCGGCGTCGATCCGACGGTCGAACCACCGTTGCTGCAGCAGTTGCCGCGGACGCTCTCCTCCGACGAGCTGACGGCCATCCGCGCCAACAACACCTTCGCATTCAACCTGCTCGGGCGGGTGGTCGCAACGAACGCGACCGAGAACGTGTTCATCTCGCCGTTATCCGTTTCCCTGGCGCTCGGAATGGTCATGGATGGGGCGCGAGGCTCCACCCGCGAGGCCATGGCCAGTACCCTCGGGTTCGGGACGCTTCCGCCCGCGGCCATCAACGCCGGCTATCGCGACCTGATCAGGCTGCTCGTTTCGCTTGATGCGCAGATACAGCTCACCATCGCCAATTCCATCTGGGCTGAGCAGACTTTTCCGATCGCTCCGGCCTTTCTGAGCAACGCGCGAACCTACTTCGACGCAGAAGCCGACGTCCTCGACTTCCGCTCGCCAGCGGCGGTGGCGACCATCAACGACTGGGTCAACCGTAAAACGGCCGGCAAGATCCCGACGATCCTCGATGGTATCACACCGGACGAAGTCCTCTTTGCCGTCAACGCGATTCACTTCAAAGGTACCTGGCGGAGACAGTTCCGACCCGCCGAGACCCGGACCGGAACCTTCCATGCCGAGGACGGGCGCCAGCAGCAGGTGCCGTTCATGCACCGGGAAGCGCGCGGTCCTTACTACGCAGGCAGCGACTTCCATGCCGTCGACCTTTGGTACGGCTCGGGTGCGTATTCCATGACGGTGGTAGTCCCAACCGGAACCACATCCGCCAATGATCTGGTCGGGCGCCTGACAGCCGATGAGTTCACGACGATCGCGAGCGGACTCCGGGAAACCGACGTCGTGCTCGCCATGCCCAAGCTACGCCTGGAAGACACTTACTCGCTTGAGGCGGTATTGAGCCAGCTTGGCATGGGCATCGCCTTCAGCCGTCAGGCCGACCTGAGTGGCATTTCGCAAGCCGACCCCCTTCGGCTTACCCGAGTCGACCATAAGACCTTCGTCGACATCAACGAAGAAGGCACCGAGGCCGCAGCCGTCACCTCGGTCGGCGTTGGGGTCACCAGCGCCCCGGCGCGAGTCACCGTTACGGTGGACCGGCCCTACCTCGTCGTGATTCGGGAACGGCTGTCGGGTACGGTGCTCTTCGTCGGCCGGATTCTGTCGATCCCATGAAACACTCCCTGGGTACTCGCGTTACCCTGGCGCTGTTGACACTCGCGCTCGGCGCGTGCGCGTTCGAACCAGGCAGTCCCGCCAGCCGACTCGCCGACGCCATGCGTCGCTGGGACGAAGCCGGGCTCCGGAGCTACGAGTTGACCGTAAACAGGGTCTGCTTCTGCCCCCAAGCCAATATCCCTGTCAGAGTTCGGGTCGAGGATGGCCTCGTTGTGTCGCGGACGGTGGTCGCGACCGGTGCCCCGATTCAGGACGATCTCGCACCATGGTACCCCGACGTTCCCGGACTCTTCGTCGAAATCCAGAGAGCCTATGCCCAGGCGGATGACGTCAGAGTCCGCTTCGATGGCGAGACCGGCGTGCCGATCTCGCTCGAAGTCGACTACTCACGCCAGGCAATCGACGACGAAGTGCGCTGGACCACCGAAGGTTTGAAACCTCTGTAGGCAATGAGAGCGCTCTGGCACTTGCCGGCACAACCGATCCCGCCTGAAGCTGCGGCGGCCCGCTGACTCGAGGATCACAATGACGATGGCGACAACGAGCTACGGCAACAACGGCGGCACGGCAACCCTGGCCACTTCGCTGCATCAGCGGATCCAGGAAGAACTCGAGCACAAGATCATCGCGGGCAACTGGCTGCCTGGTCACCGAATTCCGTCCGAACGCGAGCTGACTGCCTACTATGGCTGCTCACGCATGACCGTCAACAAAGCCATGACGCGACTTGCCAACGCCGGCCTGATCGAGCGGAAGCGCAAGACCGGCAGCTTCGTCAAACGTCCGCACTCGCAAGCTGCCGTGCTCGAGATTCATGACCTCAAAGCCGAAGTCAGCGCGTTAGGCATGAGCTACGATTACCGGATCATCGATCGCGCGGCGCGCCCGGCCAATCCAAGCGACCGGCAGCATCTCGAGCTCGACAGCGATTCTCCGGTGCTCGAAGTGAACGGCCTGCACCTGGCCGCCGATCAGCCGTTCTGCCACGAACGGCGGGTCATCAACCTGGCAGCCGTGCCGCAGGCTGCCGAGGAAAGCTTTGCCGATACGTCGCCAGGGTCCTGGCTCGTCAATCATGTGCCCTGGACCGAAGCAGAGCACCGGATTCGGGCGGTTCCGGCCAGCGCCGAGATGGCGCATCAGCTCCAGATTCCGCGGGGCACCGCCTGCCTGGTGGTCGAGCGCCGAACCTGGCGCACCGATCATACGGTCACCCATGTGACGCTGACTTATCCCGGATCGGTTCATCAACTGGTTGCCCGGTTCGCGCCATCGGCCTGACAGGCGCGACCTCCGACCGTACCAACTCCCAAGAAGGCCAGATGCGAATCTGGCCTTCTTGCACAGAACCTCATTGGTCTATACATATCTCCGATCGCGCCTCGGAGCCGAGCTTGATCCTGCCAAAACCCACAGCGACCTGACGTGACCGGAACCCGGATCTACCGCAACGCGCGGCTCGTCACCATGGCGGACGGGCTCGAGCCGATCGAGAACGGGGCTCTGATCGCGTCTGGCGGCCTGATCCGATACGCTGGCAGCGAGACCGGCCTGACCCGGGCGCTCGCCGGCCCCGACCCGGAAGAGATCGACTGTGGCGGCAGAGTGATTACCCCGGGCCTGATCGATTGCCACACCCATCTCGTTTACGGCGGCGACCGCGCTGCCGAGTTCGAAGCCCGCCTCGACGGGGCCAGCTACGAAGAGATCGCCCGCGCGGGCGGGGGCATCGCGTCGACAGTGCGGGCCACCCGCGCCGCAACCGAGGATGAGCTGACCGCGGCCGCCCTCCCCCGGCTCGACCACCTGATCGCGGAAGGTGTCACGACACTCGAGGTGAAGTCGGGCTACGGACTCGAGCTCACCAGCGAGCTTCGGTGCCTGACCGCAGCACGACGACTCGGCCGTGAGCGACCGGTGTCGGTCTGCACGACGTTTCTTGGTGCGCACACCGTCCCGCCCGAAGCGGCGGACGATCGTGACGGGTACATCGACCGACTCTGCCGGGAGATGATTCCGGCCGTTGCAGCGGGGTCGCTGGCCGACGCGGTCGACGGATTCTGTGAGACAATCGCATTCACGCCGGCCGAGATCGCGCGAGTGTTCGAGGCAGCCGCGGCTCACGGCCTGCCGGTCAAGCTGCATGCCGACCAGCTTTCGGATTCGGGCGGCGCCGCTCTGGCCGCTCGCTACAACGCACTCTCGGCCGATCATCTCGAGTACACCAGCGAAGCTGGGGCAGCCGCGCTGGCAGCCAGCGGAACCGTGGCCGTGATGCTGCCGGGCGCCTTCTATGCGCTGCGCGAAGATCGCATTCCTCCCATCGAGGCGTTCCGCCGGCTCGGGGTTCCCATGGCTGTCGCCACGGACTGTAACCCGGGCACTTCCCCACTGACCTCGGTCCTGCTGGCGATGAACCTCGCCGCCACCTTGTTTCGACTGACCGTAACCGAGTGCCTGCTGGGCACGACTTACCACGCGGCGCGGGCGCTGGGTCTGCCTGACCGCGGCACGCTCGAACCCGGCAAGGCCTGCGACCTGGCCATCTGGAGCATCGATCGTCCCGCCGAGCTGGTATACCGGATGGGATACAACCCGCTGTTCCGGCGGGTCTGGAGGGGTAGATGACCGATAGCACGATTCTGACGCTCAATCCCGGCGAGGTTTCGCTCGACACCTGGCGCAGCATCTATCGCGGTTCGAACGTTAGGCTCGACGCCAGCGCCAAGGCAGCCGTGGATGCTGGCGCGAGAACGATCCAGAGCATCGTCTCCAAGGGCAGTCCCGTCTACGGTGTGAACACCGGTTTCGGGAAGCTGGCGAGCGTGCGGATCGACGCTGCCGACCTGGCCACGCTGCAGCGCAACCTGGTCCTGTCGCATGCGGTCGGCGTCGGGGACGTACTACCCGTTCCGATCGTTCGGCTGATCATGGCCCTCAAGCTGGCCAGCCTGGGGCAGGGTGCCTCTGGAGTCCGCTGGACAACGATACAGCACCTGGAGGCATGCCTCGCGGCCCGGTTCATCCCCGGCATTCCGCACCAGGGCTCAGTCGGTGCCTCAGGCGACCTCGCTCCGCTAGCGCACCTGACCGCTGCGCTGATGGGCGTCGGCCGTCACTGCAGCGTGCTCGGCCAAGCGGTTCTGCCACCTGACCAGGCTCTCGCCGAGGCCGGCCTCGAACCGCTGGTGCTCGGACCGAAAGAGGGACTCGCGCTGCTAAACGGCACCCAGGTCTCGACCGCGCTTGCCCTGACCGGCCTGTTCGAAGCCGAGGCAGTCCTCCGGGCCGCCCTGATCACCGGCGCGCTCTCGACCGATGCAGCGAAGGGTTCGGATGGACCGTTTGACCAGCGGATCCACGCCCTTCGGCGCCACCGCGGCCAACGCGACGCGGCTGCGTCACTGCGGGCACTGATGGCGGGATCGGCCATCCGCGCCTCGCACCTGGTGGGTGACGCCCGGGTTCAGGACCCCTACTGCCTCCGCTGCCAACCGCAGGTCATGGGTGCCTGCCTCGACCTGCTGCGCCACGCAGCACAGACACTCGCCGATGAGGCCAATGGCGTCTCCGACAACCCGCTCGTCTTTGCCGACACGGGCGAGGTGATCTCGGGGGGTAACTTCCATGCGGAGCCCGTGGCCTTCGCCGCGGACATGATCGCGCTGGCGCTCTGCGAGGTCGGCTCGATTGCCGAGCGGCGGATCGCGATGCTGATCGACCCGGCCCTCTCGGGCTTGCCGGCGTTCCTGACCCCGGTACCTGGGCTCAACTCCGGCTTCATGATGGCACAGGTCACGGCAGCAGCGCTGGTCGCCGAGAACAAACAGTGCGCTCATCCCGCGAGTGTGGACTCGATCCCCACCTCCGCCAACCAGGAAGACCACGTCTCGATGGCCACCCATGGCGCCTACCGGCTGCTCAAAATGGCCAGGAACACGGCGGCGATCATCGGGATCGAGCTCCTGGTTGCAGCCCAGGCTTGCGAGTTCCACGCACCGCTCCGCACCAGCGACCCGCTCGAACGGGCTCGCGCCCGACTTCGCGAGTTCGTTGCCCCACTGGCCGATGACCGATACCTCTCGCCGGACCTCGATATGGCAGCCCACCTGGTGCAATCCGGTCTCCTGGCCGAGGCCGTCGGCACCGACATGCTCCCGGATGTCGCGCCATGACCAGCCGATCCTGCGCCTTCCGTCCCCGTTCGAGGTCCCTCCGATGACAACACGGAACAGCGCCAGCGCACGCCTGGTCCGCAGCCCGCGAGGCCGGCACCGATCCGCGAAGACCTGGCTGACTGAAGCCCCCCTTCGGATGCTGATGAACAATCTCGATCCGGACGTAGCAGAACGCCCCGAAGACCTGGTCGTGTACGGCGGCATCGGCAAAGCTGCAAGGAACTGGGCAGCGTTCGATGAGATCGTCGATGCGTTGCGTGCGCTCGAGGCGGATCAGACGCTGCTGATTCAGTCGGGCAAACCGGTGGGGGTCTTCACGACCCACCCTGATGCGCCACGCGTCCTGCTGGCCAACTCGAACCTGGTGCCGCGCTGGGCAACCTGGGAGCACTTCAACGAGTTGGATCGCAAAGGGCTGATGATGTACGGCCAGATGACGGCCGGCTCGTGGATCTATATCGGCAGCCAGGGCATCGTTCAGGGCACTTACGAGACCTTCGTGGAAATGGGTCGGCAGCACTATGGCGGCGACCTGCGCGGCCGGTGGATCCTCACCGCGGGACTTGGCGGCATGGGTGGTGCTCAGCCGCTCGCCGCAACCATGGCCGGCGCATCGTGCCTGGCCGTGGAGTGCCAGCCCAGCCGAATCGCCTTCCGGCTGCGCACGCGGTACGTCGATATCCAGGCAGATGACCTCGACCATGCTTTGGCCCTGCTCGAGCGCGCTAAGCAGGACGGCCGGGCTGTTTCCGTGGCCTTGCTGGGCAATGCGGCCGACGTGTTTCCCGAGCTCGTTCGTCGGGGCATTCGCCCCGATTGCGTCACGGACCAGACGTCGGCACACGATCCGGTCAATGGGTATCTCCCGATCGGGTGGACGCTGGAGCAATGGGAGTCCGCTCGGGCAACCGATCCTGCCCTGGTAGCTCGGGAGGCCAGGCGTTCCATGGCGGTGCAGGTCCGCGCCATGCTGGATTTTCATCGGGCCGGCATTCCCACGGTCGATTACGGCAACAACATCCGACAAATGGCATTGGAGGAGGGCGTCCAGGACGCCTTCGACTTCCCGGGCTTCGTGCCCGCGTATATCCGTCCGCTCTTCTGTCGCGGCGTTGGGCCTTTCCGTTGGGTCGCGCTGTCCGGTAACCCCGAGGATATCTACAAGACCGACCAGCGAGTCAAAGCGCTGCTCCCCGACGACCGGCAGCTGCACAACTGGCTCGACATGGCCCGCGAGCGAATCAGCTTCCAGGGCCTGCCCGCCAGAATCTGCTGGGTCGGCCTGGGCGACCGGCATCGACTCGGCCTGGCGTTCAACGAGATGGTTGCCTCCGGAGAACTCGAGGCGCCGATCGTGATCGGGCGAGACCACCTCGATTCGGGCTCGGTCGCTTCACCCAACCGCGAGACGGAGGCCATGCAGGACGGCTCGGACGCCGTTTCCGATTGGCCGCTGCTCAATGCATTGCTCAACACCGCCAGCGGGGCAACCTGGGTCTCACTGCATCACGGCGGCGGGGTCGGCATGGGGTTTTCACAGCATGCGGGGGTCGTGATCGTTGCGGACGGCACTCCCGAGGCAGCAGCTCGGCTGCGTCGCGTCCTCTGGAACGACCCTGCCACGGGGGTCATGCGGCATGCAGACGCAGGGTATCCGATTGCTGTGGAGACAGCACGGAATGCCGGCCTCACGCTGCCTGGCATACTCTAGCCCGGCGGGCCCACTACGCGATTGCGCCCGGCGTCTTTGGCCTGAAAGAGCCGGCGGTCCGCCTCGGCCAGCAGCACCTCCGGGGCGCCCCCGTCGGCAGACCAAGTGGCTACACCGGCACTTACCGTCACGTACACCGGCCCGGCATTGCGCACAGGCAGCGCCTCGGCGCCGATAGCCTTTCGGATCAGGTCAACCCGATCGATTGCTTGCTCCGCGGTTGTGTCGCGGAAGATGACGACGAATTCCTCGCCTCCATAGCGAGCCACCAGATCGCTCCGCCGAACCCCATCGCGCAACAGCTCCGCCACACGACGCAGCACCGCATCACCGACCGCGTGGCCGTGGGTGTCGTTGAACTGCTTGAAGTGGTCGATATCCACCATGACGACCGACACCGGCGTCTCGGCACGACGCGCGCGGGCAATCTCGTTGGTGAAATAGTCGTCGAAGAAGCGACGGTTGAAGATCCCGGTCAGCGGGTCGGTCGTCACCAATTCGCGTTGGCGCTGCATTTCCCGTACGATCAGCATGGCCAGACCGGTCGCGGTGGCCAGGAGGACCAGGCGGGAGAGCTGATCGGTCCAGCGGAAGCGGCCGAACTCACTGACGAGGTCCGGCGCATCCAGGTTGAAAAGCCCTACCACCACGATCAGCAGGATCAGGTACTGTGTCACCGCCGCGACCCCGGCAACGAAGGACAACCGCCAGTCGTAGCGGAGACAGGTGGCGCCGATCGCGATGAAATACGCCTCGAATGTGCTCTTGCTGTTGGTGACCAGGTGTGGATCACCAGTGAAAGCGTAGGCACCGAGCGCGCCCGAAATCAGTGTGACATCGAGCAAGGTGGTAGCGAGCGGAAGCCAAGCCTGTCGGCGATCACGCGCCACGGCCCAGTAGACGAAGCCGGCAATGAGCGAGGCAATCACGCCAACCCAGAGCGCCGCCATATGCTGGCTGCGCTGCTCCGAGGACACGATGTTGACGTTGATCGCGGGAATCACTGTCAACGCGAGAACCAGCCCAAGCCGGATCCGGGCGATCAGCAACTCGCCCGCCTTGCCTGCGATACGCTGGTACTCGTCGGGTGGCGCCCAGAAACGACGAACCCGGCTCAACGGGCGCCGAGTCGGCGCGGGAACAGCCGGGTTCAAAGCCATGATGAGGTGCGACCTGTCTACATCACCCGGTACTTGGGGCCGCTCCCGCCCTCACGCGGCGTCCACCGTGGGCCCAGCACATCGGTTGCTTTGCAGTCGACACAGTTGGGCGGGTTGACTCGCAGCTCGTCGCCGACGCGTTCATAGACGCCAGCCGGGCAGACATGGCTGTAGAAATCTGCCACCTCCGGCGTGACATCCTGCCCGACGATCAGGTGCGACGGAATCGTATCACGCGTCGCGTTGCCCGACTTGAAGACGGCGTCGACCTTGCTGAAGGTCAGTGCGTTGTCCGGCACGAACGGCACAGCCGCCGAGACATCGCGCGCCTCCTCGGCGTCCTCCTCGCTATGGATCTTACCGCCCGGGAACGCGCCCCCCGTCGCAGTCAGCAGCAGATTCTTGATGCCGCCGACATAGAACCCCTGCTTGAAGGCCAGCCGCATGTTCCGGCGCTTCTTGAGATCAGAGACGACATAGCTCTCGCGCAGCATCGTGTCGTAGGCCGACAGGGTCGAGCCGTCGGTCGTGCCCGCCTTGAGCGCCTGAAATGCGGCGCGCGCGGCGTACATGCCGGACTGCATGGCGTAGTGGATGCCCTTGAGGCTCGCCACCTCGACCGTGCCGAGACAATCGCCGGCCATCAGAAGGCCATCGCCGGAGAACCGATCCGGCAGCGCGTAATAGCCGCCTTCAGGAATCGTCTTGGCGCCCCACTCCACCAGTTCGCCGCCTTCCAGATACTGCCGGAAGAGCGGATGCAGCTTGGTGCGCTGGAGCAGTTCGTGGACGTCGAGATTGGCGTCTCGCGCATCGAGTCCAACGACGAGGCCGATGGCAACCTGACTGGGTCCCATCGGATACATGAAGGTGCCGCCGAACGCGTCACGCGGGAGCGGCCATCCCAGTGTGTGGATGATCCGATCGAGCGGCTTCTTGACGTCCCACACTTCTTTGACGCCCAACGCATAGATCTGCGGATTGGGAGACGAAACGCCGCGCCAGCTCCGCCACGCTTGCGCGAGCGGACCGCGGGTGCCCTCGGTGAGGACGGTGACCTTGGCCGTCAGGTCGGTTGGCTCCGCATAGCCCTCGCCCGGCTCGCCGTTGCGGTCGAGCCCTGACGGCGTGGTCCGCACCCCGACGACACCGGAGCCCTCGACCAGAAGCGCGTCGACCGGAAAACCCGCGAAGATGTTGACGCCTTCCGCCTCAGCACGCTCGCCCATCCAGCGGACGACTTCACAGAGTGAGGCCACGTAGTTGCCGTGGTTCTTCATCGTCGGCGGCGTCGGGATCCGGATCGAGCCGGTCGAGGTCATCAGGTAGACCGCCTCACCGGTTACTGCCTGGCGGAACGGCAACTCACTGATCGGCACGTCCGGAAACAGCTCGCGAAACGGAATTGGATTGACTACGGCGCCAGACAGGTTGTGCTCGCCCAGACTGCCGGCTTTTTCCAGGACTCCAATGTTGAGCTCTCCCAGCGTTCCGTCCGCTTTGGCGAGACGGGACAGTTCGATTGCACCTGCGAGTCCCGCCGGACCGGCGCCCACGAACAGCACGTCCATTTCGATGGCCTCGGCGCTCGGCGCGTCGGCGCGAATGAACCGATCGACCGGAAGGGCTGGCTGATGCTTGACCGGCAGGATACGAGACATGAAGGCCATCCTCACGTGGCTCGGTGTAACGGGACAGGCCCGTCTACAGCAGGTTCAACGAAATGTCGGCCGCGCGCACGCTATGCGTCAGCGCCCCGATGGAAATGAAGTCCGCCCCGGCCAGCGCATACTCGCGCACATTCTCGAGCGTGATGCCGCCGGTTGCTTCGATGGCAATGCCGGGCCGCCGATTGCGCGCAACCGCCGCCCAGACGCGGACAGTCGCCGGCGTCTGATTGTCGATCAGCAGTCGGTCGGCGCCCGCCTCGCAGGCTTCGACCAACTGGGCCTCGGTCTCCACCTCCACCTGGCATGCCACGGCGCCTCGGGCTCGCGCCTCCTCGAGGGCCTCAGCCAGACTGCGCCCATCCCGTTCCAGGGCGCGCCAGTGGTTGTCCTTGACCATGACCGTGTGCGCCAGATCGATCCGGTGGATCGTTCCACCACCGGCAACGACAGCCGCCACGTCGAGCAATCGAAGGCCGGGCGCCGTCTTTCGGGTATGGAGCACGCGGCACCCGGTTCCGCTCATTGCCTCGACATACCGACACGTTGCCGTGGCAATCCCGCAGGCGCGTTGCAGCAGGTTGAGCACCGTCCGCTCGGCGTGCAGGATCGCGGTCAGATCACCGGTCAGGCGACCGATCTCGCCCGGCTCGACCGCCTGCCCTTCGGTGACCCGCCAGCCGATGTCGCACCCTGCCAGCCGAGCGGCCTCCTCGGCATAGCGAAGCCCGGACACCACAGCGGCCGTCCGGGCTTCGATGATTGCAGTGCCTGCGGGAGCACCCCGAACGGTAACAGCCGTGGTCAGATCGACCGGACCATCCTCGGCCAGCGCGACGGCTGCCAGGCGCGCCGCGTCGGCCGAGAGGTCCGGAAGCCGCTCTGCCATCGACGATCTACTCGGCCTTGAGCTTCCGGATCTCGTCCGTGAGCCGCGGGAGGATCTCGAAGAGATCGCCGACGATGCCGTAGTCCGCCACCTTGAAGATCGGGGCGTCCTTGTCCTTGTTGATGGCGACGATCACCTTGGAGGTCCGCATCCCGGCCAAGTGCTGAATCGCGCCGGAAATGCCGACTGCAACGTAGAGCGATGGCGCCACCGTCTTGCCAGTCTGACCGACCTGCGCACCGTGCTCCCGCCAGCCGGCGTCGACCACCGCGCGGCTGGCGCCGACCGCCGCAGGGCCAAGCGCGGCTGCCAGGTCTTCGAGCAGCTTGAAGTTGGCCGGTTCCTTGAGGCCGCGTCCGCCCGACACCACGATGTTCGCCTCGGTGACGTCGAGCGCGGCCTGGGCCGGCGCCTTGATTTCTTTGACCGTGACCCGCTGAGTAAAGTCGGGAACCGCGACCGTCACCGTTTCCGCGGTGAGCCCCTTGCTGCCGTCGGCTGCGAAGGTGTTGGGTCGAACCGACACGATGGCGGTCGAGCCGGTCAGGGTCAGTTTCTGCAACGCCTTACCGGCATAGACCGGTCGAGTCACCACCAGCTTGCCGCCATCGACTGAGAGGGCCGTCACGTCGGTTGCCAGCGCCTGGCCAAGCTTCGCCGCCACCCGCGGAGCGAGATCGCGCCCCATGGCGCTGGCAGAGAACACGATCGCTGTGTAACCCGCGCCGATCGACGCGATCGTCGCGGCATAGCCGTCGGGATTGTAGAGGCCGAATCCGTCGTGCGACGCGGTCAGCACCCGATTGGCACCGTGCCCGCCGAGCCCACCGGCGCCGTCGACCGTTCCGGCCCCCAGCACCAGCGCGTCCACCGTAGCGCCGAGGCCATCCGCTACGATCCGGGCCGCCGAGACGACCTCGAGAGACACCTTCCGAAGCGCACCCTGGCGCTGTTCCGTCACTGCAAGAATCGCGGCCATGGTCAGATCACCTTCGCTTCATTGCGGAGCAACTGCACCAGCGCGGGTACGGCGTCCGCGCCCTCACCCACGATCCGACCGGCCTGCCGCTCAGCGGGCAGGGAGAGTCCGGTTACGGTCAGAGCACCCGCACCAAGCGAGGTCGGCTTCGACTCGAGCGGCTTCTTCTTGGCCGCCATGATGCCCTTGAGCGACGGCAGCCGCGGAGTATTGATGCCCTTGTCGGCTGTGATGACCGCCGGTAGCTGGCAACCCAGCACCTCGACCCCGCCTTCGACTTCCCGCTCGGCCGAGACGGCGCCGTTCTCGACCGTGAGCGACGACACTGCAGAGATGACCGGCAGACCGAGCAGCTCACCGACCATGACGCCGACCTGATGATTGTAGTCGTCGACGGCCATCTTGCCGAAGAGAATCAGGTCGTAGCCGCCGGTGCCGAGTTCCGCAGCAATCGCCTTGGCGACCTCGAGCCCATCGGCCGACCCGGTGCTCTGCAGCAGCACGCCACGATCGATGCCCATGGCCAGCGCGGTGCGGATCGTCTCCTGCGAGCTCTCACCGCCCAGGGAGATGACCACGGTTTCACCCGCGCCAGCCTTTTCCTTGAGCGCGATGGCGGCCTCGAGGGCGTACTCGTCATAGGGGTTCGGAACGAACTTGACCCCGGCTTCATCGATGGTCTTCCCGTCCCCGCCCACGGCGATCTTGGCCGTCGTATCGGGTACGCGTTTCAGGCAAACGGCAATCTTCACTCTCGAAACTCCGTGCGTAATCGGCGTTGCGGACCTAGAAGGCCGCTTCGCCGGTGATCTCCTGCCCCAAGATCAGCGAGTGCATGTCATGGGTGCCTTCGTAGGTGTAAACCGACTCGAGGTTGGCCATGTGACGCATCGAGTGGTACTCCACCAGAATCCCGTTGGCGCCGAGCAGGCGCCGGGCCTCGCGCGCGATATCGCAGGCGATGTCGACGTTGTTCCGCTTGGCAAGCGAGACGTGCTGGGGAGTCATCGTGCCCGCGTCCTTCATCCGGCCAAGCTGGAGGCAGAGCAGCTGGGCCTTGGTAATCTCGGTCAGCATGTCGGCGAGCCGAACCTGCTGGATTTGCGTCGCGGCAATCGGCTTGCCGAACATGACGCGGTTCTTGGCGTAGCGAACCGCTTCATCATAACAGGCCATCGCGGCGCCGATCGCGCCCCAGGCGATGCCGTACCGCGCCTGCGTCAGACACATCAGCGGGCTCTTGATCCCGGCTGACTTGGGCAGGATGGCATCCTTGGGCAGGTGCACGTCCTCGAGATGCAGCTCGCTCGTATCAGAGGCGCGAAGCGACAGCTTGCCTTTCTGATCTTTGCCCGTGAAGCCCTTGGTACCCGTCGGAACGATGAAGCCGCGGATCGACTTCGAGTCGTTGATGTCGCCGGTCTTGGCCCAGACGATCGCGACGGTCGCCTGCGACCCGTTGGTGATCCACATCTTGGTGCCGTTGAGCACCCAACCGTCGGCCGTCTCACGCGCCGTCGTGATCATGCCACCCGGGTTCGAGCCGAAGTCGGGCTCGGTCAAACCGAAGCAGCCGATCTCGTCACCCTTGGCAAGCCGCGGCAACCAGTGCCGCTTTTGTTCCTCCGAGCCGAAGGCATAGATCGGATACATCACGAGGCCGCCCTGCACCGACGCGAACGAACGGATGCCGCTGTCGCCGCGTTCGAGTTCCTGCATGATCAGACCGTAGGCGACGTTGCCCAACCCGGCGCAGCCATATTCTTCCGGCAGGTTGGCACCGAAGACCCCGAGTTCACCGAGACCGGGGATCAGCTGCTTGGGAAACTTGGCGCCGTCGTAGTACTCACCGATGATGGGAATCAGCGCCTCGTCGACCCAGCTGCGTACCGTATCACGTACCGCCCGTTCTTCTTCCGACAGCAGCGAATCGAGCTGATAGAA
Source organism: Gemmatimonadales bacterium (assembly GCA_019637315.1). Classification (NCBI taxonomy): domain Bacteria; kingdom Pseudomonadati; phylum Gemmatimonadota; class Gemmatimonadia; order Gemmatimonadales; species Gemmatimonadales bacterium. Next base: position 27,624 of record JAHBVU010000014.1, on the reverse strand, counting down.
ATCGACGCCGGTAAAGGCCGCGGATCCGACGGACATGGTCCAACCCCTTGTAAAAGCTGAAGTTACCAGACTTCCAAAGATAGCCGACCGCCCCGGGACTCGGTAGGGTTGGCCGCTCTGCCTTTTTTCGCCCCCGGCGTACCGGATCGCCTGGGAAGCGCCGCCGCTCTTCTCGACACGATCCGACAACGCGTCTCCAGACTGGGCCGCCAGCGAAGCCGGTGGAGTCAGTCCACAGGCCGGCCGGCGACCGCCCGGGGCTCGATCCCGACTTCGACGGCCTTGCTCCGGAAGGTGGGGCCATGATCGACGCCGAGTCCACTTTCGTCCTGCCACTGGTGGACCATCTCGTGCAGCAGCGTCTCGGCGACCTCCCCCCAGCCGTCACGCCGGATGTGTCGGCGGCTGATCGCGATTGCCGGGCTACCCGATGAGGCTGGCTCGTAGTGGCCCAGCTTGCGTCGCATCCGGCTCGACAGCACAATCTCGATGGCCGCCAACTGTCCGTCGAACCAGCGCAGGTTGAGCGCATCGCGGAGCGCACGAAGGCGCTCGAGTCGCTCCTCGTCGCCAGGCTCAGCGGCGTCCCGTCGACGCTTGGGCGCTGGCTGGGCGTCGCCATGCACCGAGAACTCGAGAAAGACCTGAGCGGCGGCTTTCCGGTCTCGACGGCGCACCCAGGGGCGCGCCCAGGTTGCAATGGCCGCGACGATACGGTCCGGCGCGACGGCGTACCCCTGGTGCACCCGGAGGCCGCCGCGCTGGTCGAAGGAGACCATGACGCGCCGGTTGGCATGAAGGGTGACCGGGATACGGGCCGGTAATCCGGCTGCCCGCAAGCGAGCGATCAGATCCGGTGGATCGTCGAGCGGAAGGGCGTACTGGGCCGGGGCAAATGAGGCGGACACCGCGGCAATTTAGCGGGGCTGCGGTACTTCGCTCGACAGGTGTGTCCGCCGGGGAAAGACGGCCGGAGTGGCGAGGTCGAAGCGCCTGCGGGTCCGGTCCCAGCACCCGTGCCGAACCTGGATGGTGTCGGCTGAAACATCGATCAGGTTGAATGCGGACGGCCGCCGCCCGCGGGTTCGGCCGGTATGGGTGCTCGAGGTGGCGATCACCACCTGCCCGTCAAGCAGGCCGGCGCCTTCCTGATGGTCGTGTCCGCAGAGGACCAGATCGGCGCCGACCCCGCCGAGCCCCAGCTGCGCTGCCTTCCAGCGGGCCAACCCCATGCGCCGCGAGATCTCGCCCCGGAGGATGTTCTGATGGGTGACCACGACCCGTAGCGCGTCTCTGGGCGCGGCAGCGAACCGAGCGGCGACCCTGGCAAGCTCCGCACTGGGCAGGTGCCCCTTGACGGCCGGATCGCGCCAGAACTTCCAGGTCATCGAGCCCACCGCCACGCCGTGACTGGTGAGCAGCGACTCGATGGCCACTCCCGGGAGCGCGAGCCCGGGAGCAAGGTCCTCACCGAAGTAGATCCGGTACTTGGTGTACTTGCGCCGCACGCCCAGGAGGTCGAACGGACTGGCCCACCATTGAACATCATGGTTGCCGGGAATCACCAGCGTCGGCGCGGTCTTCCGGAGGTCCTTCACGAACGCCAGCGCCGCCTGGAACTCCCCGTGACGAGCGCGCTGAGTCAGATCGCCTGCAACGACCACGGCCGTCGGCGCCAGCTCGGGCACCAGCGCAGCCAGGGCGTCGATCTGATCGAGATCGACGTCCCGGCCGAAGTGAAGATCGGAGACTTGAACGAGGCGGATCACACTACCAGACGACACGAATCCGATAGGTCACCGTCGCTTCGCCCTTGGGCGGCACCCGGAGCCGAAACCTGGTGATGGTGCTGGACACCCGCTCGGCCGGAACGGAGCTCTGCAGCACCGACCACTCTCCCCGCCGCTCTTCCAGGACGTCGACGGTTGCTGCGGAATCCTTGGCGTTGGCCACCGTCACGGTGTAGCTCGCGGTCGCGACCGTCCGCTGCCCTTCGCGCTGGGTCTGATACGCCGTCTGGGTCCGCCGTGCGGTCAGATCGAACGCGGTACCTGCGCTCAGCCGAAGATCCTGGCCGGCAGCGGTGTGGCCCAGCGACGACTCGCCGACGAGTTGGAGCCGGCCCTGCTGGTCGCGCTCGTAGATTCGGGCCACTCCGGCCGGGACGGGACGGTCGCCGAACGGGGTTTTCGCCGCCCGCTTGACGACGTAGGTGACGGCCACCGGCAGGATCTCCTCGTCACCCTGCTGCGGTAACCCGACCGCCCACTGATTTTGTGCGGAAGCCGTGAGGGTTCGCTCGTAAGCGGCCTGGGCGGGATCGAACAGCGCCACGGCCGTTTCGACACCCGGGAGCAGTGTGAACCGGCCAGGCAGCGAATAGAGATGGGCCTCCCCGACGCTCTCTTCCGCTGCCATGTCCATTCGGGCAGCCATCGGCGCGGCCTGTACTCCTTCCCTTGAGAAGCGCATTGCCGGTGCTGCCCGACCCACGTTGCCCGCCAGAACCTGAAGCTCGGCGGAATCGGCCCGCAGCCGTCCCGCCGTGATCAGGGCCTGGCCACTGACCACGGCCTGCGACCGCCCCAGGATGATGCTGTACGAGGCACGCCAGGAGGCGCCGTCGGAGAAGAAACCAAGTCCGAGGCCGGTACGCGCTCGATCGCTCCGCACGGTGAGCCGGGTCGAAGGCTCGGCCGGCACGAGATCAGCGGGAAAGAGAGGCGTCCCAGGGCGCTCGAACACCACGGTACCGTCTTCGAGGCGGAACCGTTCCGGATCGACCCCAAGCACGCGAGCCGTAACGACCTCCCGTGCACCGCCCGCCCCTCGGGTCGCAAACCGAAGGTCGCGCCCCACGGCACGCCGGAGCGCGTTGCCTTGATCGACCGCAGGGTCGAAGACGAGACCGGTGATCGTCACGCCAGAATCCAGCGCAAAGATCGAGGACGCATCCAGCGCACCCAGCGCAAGGTCGTGGCTCGACAGGCCAGCCGGGATCCGAACCGGCAGCGACCGCCGATGCAAGACCCTTCCGTCGCTGTAGACCGTCAGGCTGGTCTGGGCCGCTGCGGGACCGACCAGCATCAATCCGAACAAACCCGCCGCCAGCGACCAGCGGCCACGCGACACCCTGCCGATGCTCATCGTTTCATCTCCTTGGGCATGAGCTCCTGCAACACGCGGGAGACGAGCCGGCGGATCACGAGATACACGAGCAGCACCGACGCCGCCGCAAAGATCCGCTGCGCAGAATGAACCGGGGTCCGCCAGAACAGCAGCCAGGCCGCGAGCGCAGCTGCCGCCAGGATAGCCCACCGTTGCGCCAGTCGGTCGGCTCGTCGCGCCCGTTCACGGCGACAGACCGAGCAGAAGTCCCCCCAGGAGAGGCCTGTCTCCCGCCGGTCGCACTGGATGCAGGGGACCGGGTTACCCCCGGACGCGAGCTGCGACGCTGTTCCCGAACTGTTCAGTCGAAGCATTGCCACCCAGGTCCCGGGTGCGGATTCCGTCGGTCACGATGGTACCGTGAATGGCACTGCGCAACCGAGTTGCGGCGTCGAGCTCACCGAGATGATCGAGCATCATGGCGCCGGCCAGCATCAGTGCCGATGGATTGGCGAGGCCCTTGCCCGCGATATCCGGCGCACTGCCATGCACCGCTTCGAAGATCGATGCGGTCGTCCCGATATTGGCGCCCGGCGTGAGTCCAAGCCCACCCACCAAGCCCGAGAGCTCGTCGCTCAGAATGTCGCCGAAGAGATTGGTTGCCACCATCACGTCGAACTGCTCGGGGCGAAGCACGATCTGCATGGCGCAGTTGTCGACGATCATGTCGTTGGCCTCGACTCGCCCTTCGTACTCCTTGGCAACCGCGCGGCCGACTTCGAGGAAAAGCCCGCTCACCATCTTGAGGATGTTGGCCTTGTGAACGATGGTAACCTTCTTGCGACCGTGTGTCAGGGCGTACTCGAAGGCGTACCGGATAATGCGTTCACAACCGTAGCGCGTCGTCACACCCGTCGTCACGCCGGCAGCGTGCGGATCGGAGGCAGTCGCCACCCAGTGCTCGATGCCGGTATAGAAGCCCTCGAGATTCTCCCGCACCAGCACGATGTCGATGTTGTCGTATCGGCCGGGAAGGATGGTCTTGGCCGGGCGCAGGTTGGCGAACAGCTCGAACTCTTTGCGCAGCGCGACGTTGACCGATCGGTAGCCCGGTCCGACTGGGGTGGTGAGCGGCCCCTTGAGCGCAACCCGCCGCGACCGGATGCTGTCGAGCGTGGCATCCGGCAACGGCGTGCCGACCGCCTCGACGGCTGCCATGCCGCCCAGCTGCCGGTCCCAGTTGAAGGAGATCCCGGTCGCCTCGAGAACCGCCACGGTTGCTGTGGTAATTTCGGGCCCGATCCCGTCTCCGGGGATCAGGGTCACATCATAGCTCATGATTCCTCGTTGCCGTCATCGACGGGAAAGACCGTTGCCACAGCACTCTTGAGCGCCTGATCGGGCGTGTCACCGCTGCCGCGCGCCACCGATCGCCAGACCACCTTGCCGGTGCGAACATCCGCCAGGACGATCGACATCCGGGCCTCGAGTGCGCCCAGGCTGTCGGATTGGAAGGTGACTGACGCCGGGATCAGGGCGTAACGCCACCCCCCGGCGGCGGCCAGCAGCTTTCGCAGGTTGGAGCGGAGCGGGTCAGGGACCGTCGCCATCGACCAGGCGCGCATGACCGACTGTCCCATCTGGTTGGGGTCACCCATCAGCCCGCCGCTTCGCCGCGCAATGCGGCGCAGTTCATCAGCCGAGATCCAGTTGACATCTGGCGCACGGACGGCGGCATCGTCGGCCAGGACCGAATCGATCCGTCGGAGCGTGGCCACGCGCTCGGCCGGGAAGACCCCCGGCTCGACCGACGGCTCGATGACCAGCAGGTTGACCGGAACGATAGCTACCCCCTGACCGGAAATTCCGACCGTTGCGAGCGCCTGCGTAACCGGGCGCCTCTGGGCCGTTGCCGGACTCGAGCCGAGCCCTGCGGCCAGGCCGAACAATAGGGCGAAGGTGTTGAAACGACATGACATAGCTACGTCCAATCTAGTCGGAGGCGCGTCGGAAAACGACTAGGAAGGAAGCAAGAGGCGGGCCCGGGTCAGGCGCCGGATTTTCGGGCGTTCAGCGGACGTCGAGGCTCAGACCGCCGTCGACCTGGATGATCTGGCCGGTGACATGACGTGCTTCGTCGGAGCACAGAAAGACCACCACATGTGCAATGTCGGATGGATCTGCCAACCGACCCAGCACCGTGCTGGATCGGGCGCGCTCGAGCACTTCGGGAGGGAGGGTCTGCAACCGCTCCGTACGAACAAACCCCGGCGCCACGGCATTGACGTTGACGTTGCTGGGCCCCAGCTCGACGGCCGCCGCACGGGTCAGCCCCTCCAGCCCTGCCTTGCTGGCGGCATAGCTGGTCACGCCGAAACCGGGGCGAGTCGCCTGATGCGAGCTGATGTTGACGACCTTGCCATAATGCTGCGCACGAAACACGGGCGCCAGCACGGCAAGACAATTGTTGGCACCAATCAGATTGGTCTGAATCACATCGTTCCAGTCGTCTTCGCCGAGCCGCCACGATGCACCGTCACGGGCAATGCCGGCGTTATTGACGAGGAAGTGGACCTCCCCGAACCGCTCGCGAACGGCCTCGATGAAGCGGACCACCTGCCGACGATCTCGCACGTCACAGCTGTCAGCGAATACCCGCACACCCATGGCGGCGAGCGTCGTTTCGGTGAGGAGTGCGGATTCCCGGACGTCACGCCCGCCCAGATTCACGAAACAGAAGGCGACGTTGCAGCCCCGCCGTGCGAACTCGAGCGCAATGGCTCGTCCGAGGCCGGTCGCGCCACCCGTGATGACAACGGTTTTGCCATGGAACCCAGGCGGAACCTGCGGTCGTGTTTCCGTTTCCGGCAGGACCGCGGCGCGGGTGGATGCCGCGCTCTGCCACGACAGGGATCGACCGAACTCGGAGGAGGACATAGTGTTGGCGCGAAGGTATCGGTCAGCGGACCCGACCGCAAGTTATTCGGCGAGGTCGAGGCGCCATGCGGCCAGGGCCGGATGGAGCACTGCGTGACCGGTTACCGCCGCGACGAATGACGCATCGTCACCTGCCCAACGTGAGCGGACAGCCTCCCACTCGGCAATCAGCAGGGTCGTCGCGGCCGCCGCCATCGGGAAGACCACCAAGTCGTCGAATGCGGCCGATTCACCGCCCAGCCGCGAAATGCCCTCGACCGGGCCAACCTGTCCCATCTGGATTGCGTAGTCGAGGCCCCCCTTACGGGCCTGCGCGAGCACCGCGTCGGCAGCGTTTCCGCCCGACATCCCGGCTACAAACAGCATCCAGGCCTCACCCCACGCCGGTGCGACCAGCCGAGTCCGGATCTCGAAAGCAGCCTGATCGGGTTCGACGGCCTCGGGCCCCGACCGAGGGGGAGGGGGCGCGCGTTCCGTCAGCACGGCGACCCGACGGGAAAGGCGCCGCAACGCCTCGCTGCTCGAGACCTCGAGCAGGTGCTCATGGTGCAGACGCCACTCCACCTTGTCCGCACCGAGCGAACCCGCCGTCGGCTCCGGATCCGGTTCGACCTCGTGCCGCAGGAAACGGTCAAACGCTTCGACGGCCGCCAGCGCGCGCGACTGCACATCCGGGTCGGCGCTCCAGGAACCTTCTCGCAACCGACTGCGAACGTCATCGAGTTGTCCGAGGGCCACCTGCAACGAGAAGAGCGATGGCTTCTGGATCGTGGCCGAAGCGCGGGCAACCCAATCCGGCAGCGCAGCCAGCGTCGAGGGATCTCCCGGCCGGGCTACCGCTGCCTGAAACAGGCGATTGACCCAGAGCGCCGGATTCCAGCGCTCCGGACGCTCGACATCGAGGCGTTCGACTCGGGTCCGGAGCGCGCTGAGCAGTACGGTGCGATCGATCTCTTCATCCAGCGTCTCGAGTTCGAGTTCCTCGACCGCTCCGACCAGGGAACGGAAAGCGACCGCGTGTTGGTGGCAGGTTTCCTCATCAAAGGGCTGCAGCGAGGGCAACGAATAGCCTCGACCGAAACCGAACGCCTCGGCCGAGTCGAAATGGCTCCAGAGATCCGCAAAGGATCGGTATAGCTCGAGCAGCGCCATCAGGCGCTGCGAATCTCGGAGTCGTCTCCCACGCTCACGCTGCCGGAAAAGCCCGTGACAGACACTCGATTGCCAAGCATGCTGGCACTGAGCCGGGCATCAGTGACACGGCAGTCGCGCCCCAGCAGCGAGTGCGACACGCTCGAGTTGAGAATCACCGTTCCCCGCTCCACGGTGACATTGGGGCCGATGGTCGACCCCTCGATACGCGCGCCATCTTCCACGAGCACCGGGTCGAAGAACGTTACGCCGGGGTAGTCCCCTCGCTTGGCAGCTCCCTTCTCGAGCAGGATCTGGTTGGTCTCGAGCATGGTATCGAGCTTGCCGCAGTCGTACCAGCCCCCCACCTCGGCCGTCAGAATCTTCCGGCCGCTGTCGATCATATGCTGGAATGCATCGGTGAGATAGTACTCGCCCTTGTTCGGTGCGGCAGCAAGCGTGTGGTCGATGCCAGCCCAGAGCGCGGCCACATCGCGGATGAAGTAGAGCCCGATATTGGCGAGTTTGGACACCGGCTCCGAAGGCTTCTCGATGATCCGGGTCATGAAACCGTTGTCGTCGGTGACCACGACACCGAAGCGCTGATAGTCCTCGACTTCCTTGGCCCAGATGATTCCGTCGGCGTCGGTCCGGTTGACCAGCGTCAGGTCCGCTTCGAATACGGTGTCAACGAAGATGATGAGCACCGGCCCGGTCACGTGCGGCCGGGCCAGGTTCACCGCACCGGCTGTCCCGTCCTGCACCTTCTGTTCGATGAAGCGACAGGGCAGTCCGTACCGGTCGGTGACGTAGGCCTCGACCTGTTCCTTGAGGTGGCCGGTGATAAAAATCAGCTCCGAGACGTCGAGTCCCTTGAGGCGATCCATCACCCAGTCGATCACGGGCCGGCCGGCAACCTTGAGCATCGGCTTCGGCACCAGGTGCGAATGCGGACGGACCCGGGTTCCCTTCCCGGCCAGCGGAATGATCACCTGCATGTTCAACTCCTCCCGTACCGGTCTTTGAGGCGGACCAGGTCGTCCAGCTCGGGGGTCGAAGCCTCGAGCACGTCGGTGTCGACCACGGCCTCGACCTGGTGGATCAGCTTGGCAGGAATATGCATGGACTCGCCCGCATGCAACTGGCGGGCCGTCAGGTTGCCTTCGGAATCGGCCGTCCGCACGATCAGTTCACCTGTCAGAACATGCATCGTTTCATCTTTGACATTGTGGTACTGCAGACTGAGCACGTGCCCGGCGTTTACGTGCAGCACTTTGCCGACGTAGCGATCGGTCCGAGCCCAGATCAGTTCGTATCCCCATGGTTTCTCGACGCGATAGGGAATTGTCGCCACCTAAGACCTCGCAGGATGAAAGCGAAACGAAGATGGAGACGTCACACACTTCCGCACGCACACACCGCACCCGACACATCCTTCGCGCCGCAGCACCGGTCGTCCCGCTTCGTCCTGAATCAGTGCCGCCTCGCCCATGGGACAGGCATCCACACAGACCCGACATGCCGTGCCTGTGAATGTGATACAGCGTTCCGGGACGAACTCAACGGTTCCCAAACGGTAGCCGGTCCACCCCGCATCCGGAAGCGTCAGCGCACCCGTCGGACACGCCGCTACGCAGGGCATCTCGGCGCAGGCAACACAGGGCTCGATCGCAGGCTCCAGCATCGGCGTACCGGCAGCCAGCCCGCCAGAGGGCGGGACCGTCCGAATGGCACCGGGAGGGCAAACAGGTGCGCAAGCACCGCACCGGGTACACGCCGCCAGAAAGCCAACCTCCGGCAGCGCACCCGGCGGACGGACGTAACGCTGCTGGACGACGCGATCCTCGGTCCGCTCGACCAGCGTCTTGACCCAACGGTTCAGGCCGTCACGGAGAACCTGACGGCGGTCCGAAGGGCTATCGTGATCCCAAACGCTCACGGGCGAAAATGGGGAAAGACGTTGGCGGTCAGCCGCTCGATCAACCCTGAGTAGATCAACGGTATCCTCGGTTTTGCCGGCCCCTCGTCCGTCGGGTTTCGCGCGTCGCCCGACGGGGCGGTGTTGAACGCGGCGATCATGCCAGCCTTGCGAACCGGGTCGACATAGAAAAAGGCCCGAAAGCCTGCCTGGCTTCCGGTATGACCGACCAGGCGCACCCCGTTATGCTCACGAATGAAGAATCCGAGCCCGATCGAATCGCCGTCGGCGGTGCCAACCGGATGAATCGGCTGCCACATCTCGTTCAGGCTCGACCGGGCGAGTACCCCGCGAGCGGCCGGGGTCAACCCCGGCGCCCCGGCAAGGAACTGCAGGTATTTCACCATCTCGGTCAGCGGTGCATTGAGCCCGCTGTTCGACACCGTGATGCCAGTATCGAAATCGAGACCGTTGGGGTGGGGTTGCCCTGATCGAACCGTGTAGTTGTTGGAACGATCCGGCAGGAGATGGTAGGGCGTCACGTCGAAGTAGCTGCTCGTCATTCCCAGCGGCTTCAGCACGTTCTTATCGACGTACACCTCGTAGTCGTCGCCAGTCAGCCCTTCGATCGTCCGGCCCAGATAGACGATGCCAGGGTTCGAGTAGCTGAACTTGGCGCCCGGCTGAAACGTCACCTCGGTGTACGGCATCATTGCAACCAGTTGCGACCATTCCCGGGGCTCGAACGGGTGCCAGGGCTGGTTACCTCCCCACGGCCACGTTCCTGCCCGAAACCCGGCAGAATGCGACAGCAACTGGCGAATCGTGATCGCATCCATCGGCCCGAAGGCATTGTGGACCGCTCTGAGCTCAGGCACATGCCGGACAATCGGGTCGTCCAGTCCGAGCCGTCCGCGATCGCGAAGCTGCATCACCGCAATCGCGGTCAGCGTTTTGGTGATCGAGGCCCAGTGAAAGATCGTCCGTTCATCGACGGGCCGGCGGCTGGCAAGGTCGGCAAAACCGAAGAACTCGCGCCCCACGATCGAGTCCCCGTGGAAGACCATCAGGCTGCCTCCCACCACCCCTTCAGCCGCTAACGTCTCATGGAAGAAGGTCTTGACCGATGCCCAGGCAGCCGGCGGGGTGCCCCGCTGCGCCGCCAACGGCTCAGCGTCGGCGGTCATGGCACCTGAGACCAACCCGAGCCACAGCGCCCCCCGCCCCCACGCTCGCCTCATTGCATGCTCCAGATGAAAGGATCCGCATGCCGAAATCTAACCGTAGGGCCATATGGCCCCTTGGACCGCCGCACCCGCCCCAGTACCTTGTACCGGCTGCGAAGTTGCGTCTCGGACCTGCCGGCGTCTTACCGTCACCCCCGAGTTGTTCACCAATGCTGCTCCCGCTCGCTGTTCTCCTGCAAACGCAGTCTGCCACGGTCGCGCCCCGACCGGAGCTCATGCATCCGAACGGACGGGTGCCGCGGGCCGCCATCGCGGTGCCAACGGTCACTCCGCCACGGATCGACGGCAAGCTCGACGACGCCGCGTGGGCCGCAGCAAACCCAGAACGCGGTTTCCGCCGTGATTCGCCCAGCGACGGCAAACCTGCAACGCAGGATACTGAAGTTCGCGTCCTCTTCGATCGGGATGCATTGTATGTTGCTGCGCGTCTCTATGACGACCGACCCGATCTGATTTCGCGCCGACTCAACCGCCGCGATTCATTTTCGTCGTTCAACGACATTTTCTTTGTCATTCTCGACCCGCATCACGACCACCAGACCCAGGTCATCTTCGGGGTCACCGCGGCGGGCGAGCGGCGCGATGCCATTCGGACTGGCGACGGGCAGCGAGAGCTCGACATCGGATGGGATCCCGTCTGGGAGGCCGCGACCTCGATCGACTCGCTAGGCTGGGTGGCCGAGATGCGGATTCCGTTCTCCCAGCTGCGCTTCTCGTCGGCGCCGGAGCAGGTCTGGGGGGTCCAGTTTCGTCGCGACAACGTCCGCGCCGCCGAGGCCGTCGACTGGGAGTGGTCGCCCGCGACCGAACCAGGGGTGGTGTCCAAGTACGGTCACCTGCTGGGGTTGGCGAACATCCCCGCGCCCAGGCGAATCGAGCTGCTTCCATACTTGTCGAGTCAGGCACGGCTGACCCAGGGAATTCCGCCGGGAAACCCCTTCGACGACGGCAGCGTGACATCCGCAACGGCCGGGGTCGACCTCAAGTACGGCATTTCGACTGCCTTTACCCTCAACGCGACGATCAATCCCGACTTCGGCCAGGTCGAAGCCGACCCGTCGGTCGTCAATCTGACGGCCTTCGAAACCTTCTTCGAAGAACGACGACCCTTCTTCGTCGAAGGCGCCGATCTGTTTTCCTTCTCCGGTACTTTCGGAAGCGATCGCTTCTTCTACTCGCGACGGGTCGGACGCGCACCAAGCGTCTCGGCAGCGGGACGCGCGCCGTTCGTCGACCAGCCAAGTTCGACCGCCATCCTCGGTGCTGCCAAGCTGTCGGGACGATCCAGCTCGGGCTGGTCGATCGGCGTTCTGAACGCCGTCACGCGGGCAGAGTACGCGCGCACGGCCGAGCTCACGTCCTCCGGAGCCCAGATCGAGCGGGTCCCGATCGAACCACTGTCGAACTACACGGTGGCGCGGGTCCGTCGCGACCTCAACCGCGGCACGTCGGGCTTCGGCTTCATCGTGACCGGGGTCCAGCGCGATGCCGATTCAGTCAGTTTCAATCTGCTGCGCGGTAGCGCGGTGGTTGGCGGCGCCGATTTCTTTCACCGATGGCAGCGCAACACCTTCCAGTTGAGCGGCAACCTCGGCGTCTCGCGCGTCAACGGTTCCGCTGCGGCCATTGCCGCGACGCAGCTTGCGTCGGCCCGCTACTTCCAGCGCCCGGACCAGGACTACGTCGGCTTCGATCCAACCCGCACCAGCCTGAGCGGCTTTACCGGCCAGATCCAATTGGACAAGGTGGGCGGCGACTGGACCTACTCGATCGGTGCGAACGCATCGTCGCCCGGATTCGAGATCAACGACGCCGGCTTTCAGATCGACGCCGACCGGATCCGTCTGGCCGGTTTCGTCAACCGAACCTGGACTCGGCCGACCCGCCTGACTCGACGCGCGAATCTCGGCCTGCGAGTCAATCAGTTCGTCAATTTCGGCGGTGAGGGCCCTGGACCTGCCATCGATATCGTCTCCGGCCTGTCACTGCATTCGCTCTCCTCAGTCTCACTGAGCGCCGGATACCAGCTGTCGGGTCAGGACGATCGCGCGACCCGTGGAGGACCGCTGGTTCGCTCGCCCGGCAAAGTGAACGCCTCTGTGCTCTACAGCCTCGACTCCCGTCGGACCGTGTCGGGACGAGTTCGGGCTCAGTGGAGCGCTGCTGATGACGGCACCAACACCTTCCTGGGCGAGGTGCGTGCCGCCGTCCAGACGCGCCGCGGCCACAGCCTGTCGCTGACCCCGGTCTACACCCGGCAGAGCTACCGCGCCTTCTATACCGGGAGCTACGCGGACCCGACCGCTACGGAAACCTTCGGCCGGCGCTACGTCTTTGCCCCGTTCGAGCAGCAGGGGCTGGGCATTCAGACACGGCTCGAGTTCTACTTCACGCCGGCGCTGTCGCTGCAACTCTACGCCGAGCCGTTCGTCGCCAGCGCCAGCTTTGCATCGCCGGAGCGCCTGCTTCGTGCCCGAAGCGGAGACTTTGCTGCCTACGGGATCGGAACCTCGACCCTGACCCGCGATGCTGCCGCAGGAACGCTGACCGTCGACGCCGATGGCGCTGGTCCTGCCCCGGCGTTCACCTATGCCGATCCGAGCTTCAGCATTCGCTCACTCCGCAGCAACGTGGTGCTCCGCTGGGAGTACCGTCCGGGATCAACGCTGTTCCTGGTCTGGAATCAGGCGCGGGCCAACCTCGACCGCGATCCGCGGTTCCGCGCCTTGCGCGACCTGGGCAACATCTTCGGCGATGACATGCGGAACGTGCTGCTGGTGAAGGGCAACTACTACTTCTCCCTGTAATCCCCCAAAGAAACGAGGCGGCCCGGCGCCGCCTCGCTTGCTCCCGACCGACGCGCTCGCTACTCGCTCCCCTGCCCTCCTGCAGATGCAGGCCGCTCATCGCCGAGCCAGTGCCCGAACCACTGCCGCAGGCGGCCGAGCCGATCGACCAGGAGCCAGGGTTCTCCGGTCCGTGAAAGATCGTGCGTCGAGCGCGGGTAGCGTACGAACTCGGCTGGCACGTTGAGCTTCCGCAAGGCCTGGAACCACTGTTCCGCATCGGCCATTGGAGTCCGATGATCCTCCTCGGACTGCACGATGAGAGTCGGGGTGCGCACCTTGTTGACATGCCGCATCGGTGAAAGTGAGTCGTAGAGCAACGGGCGCTCCCATGGCATCCCGTAGAACTCGAACTCGGTCAGCCCCGGCACGTCGGAGGTGCCCCACCACGACCACCAGTTGCTGATCATTCGGTCGGCCTGGGCCGCCTTGAAGCGGTTGGTCCGCGTCGTGATCCACGCCGTCATGAACCCGCCATACGACCCGCCGGTCACGCCGAGACGGGTTGAATCGACGTCGGGCCTGCGGACCGCGATGTCAACGGCCTGCATCAGGTCCCGATAATCCTCGAGTCCCCAACGGCCACGGGTGGAGTAGGTAAACGCTGAGCCGTAGCCGCTCGATCCGCGCGGATTGGTAAAGAGCACCCACATCCCGGCCCCGGTCAGATTGTGGAACTCGTCGAACCACTGCTCACCATACGCGCTGTGCGGGCCGCCGTGGATGTAGAGGACGAGCGGATACTTCTTGCCCGGCTGATACCCATGCGGCTTCTGGAGCCACCCCTCGATCTCGAGGCCACCTACGCCCTTGTAGGTGAATCGTTCCGCGTCGGGCCAGGCCACTTCCTGATTCAGCTTGTCGTTGAAGGTCGTCACCTTCCGCTCGCCACTGCCGTCCGCATTGGCGAGGTACAGCTCGGTCGGTGACGTGATGCTGGTGCTGACGTACGCCATGATCCGGCCCGCCGCATCGGTCGAAGTGCCCGGCAAGCGCCGGCGCCCCGACACCAGCTCCCGGCGCGTCCTGGTTGCCGGGTCGAGGGAGAACACCGCGTCACGTCCGCCGACCGACGCGCCGAAGAGGATTTCGCCGCTGGGGAGCCACTGCATCCAGTTCGGCTCGTAGACCCAGGTCCCGAGCAGATCAACCGGGGCACCACCCTGCGCCTCGACCATCCAGATCCGGCGCGAACTCGTTCGCGTCAGCGCCGAGATGTACGCCAGCCTCGTTCCGTCGGGCGACCAGGTGAGTTCGCCCTCCGTTCCAGATGCACTGGTCAGCCGCCGCGGCTCACCGCCCGACGCAGAAACCACGAAGATGTCAGCATCATTGCGCGGTGTTTCACTCCGTTTGGGATCATACGGCGCTCGCTGAACCGAGTCCTGCTCCGCTTGAGCCAGCGAATCCGATCGCAGGCGGGCATCAGCCACGAATGCGATCCAGGCGCCGTCCGGCGAAACAGTCACCTGCCGATGCGAGTAGACGGTGCTGGTCAGCTGTCGCTTGGCCCCGCCGTCGAGACTCCTCGTCCAGATCTGCGCCGGGTTCCAGCGAGGCGTGTACCGAGGCGCCGGAATGAACCCGCGGTTGTTGAACTTGTACCCCAGGTCGATGATGTGCCGACCGTCGAATCGCACCGGATCGACCGGTGACGTGACGGCGCCGAACGGGGGGCGTGCCATCGGCTGAGTCTTCTCGTACGGATCCCGCTGGGTGGTGTCCCGCCTCCATTCGACCGTGTCAGCCCAGAAGACTGTCCGACCATCTCGGGTAAACGAGCCGTCCGGAATGCTGTCGACCTCGAAGGCCTCGCCACTGGGACCATCGATCCGAAGTCCCCAAGTCCTTGCGCGGCTGTTGGGGCGAGTCGAGTTGAAGAGCAGCAACTTGCTGTCGGGAGACCAGCGCGGATTCGAACTCGCCATGCTGGGCGAGGTCATCCGCATCGGGGCACCGCCCGCAGTCGCCGCCATCCAGACCTCGGAATGACGCTTGTTCTCCGACTCGCGCACGGTGGTGACCGTGAACGCAACCCACTTGCCGTCCGGCGACACCGCCGGGCTCGAAACGTTCGTCAGGCGGTACCAGTCCCCCGGTGCGAAGGCTCGCCCCTGGCCCACCGCCGATCCTGCTCCGACCGAGAGAACGCCGAACGCGAGCAGCGCAATGCGTCGATCCATACGCACCTCAAAACGTGGGACTCAGGGCCATCGTCCAGCGGAACCCGAAACGTCCATCACCCGAGACACCGCCGACGGCCCGGTCGGGGTGGGAGACGAACAGGGGGAAGTCGAAGCGTGTCACGAAAGTAGTCTCGCCCAGCCGATGCGTGAATCGCACACCCGCTCCGGCGTCGCCGGCCAGGCGCCCCGACCCCGAGAAGGAAAAGAATCCGTCACTCAGGGCCAGATCGCCGAAGACTGCCAAGCGCGTGTCACGAAACAGGGCGGCACCCGGCCGCGCCAGGATCGACCGGTCGAGTTCGACATTGAGCGCGGCAAGGGCAGTTGCCGCCACGTCGCGCTCGAAACCGCGCAGATTACCGCCGCCCGGGGTATGCCAGTGCACCTCGCCCGTCAGCAAGGCCTCCCTCGAGCGAGTGAAGGGATTGCCCAGCTGCTGATACGGATCCGCGCCTGCCAGGTAGAACCAACGCTGCCTGACCGGATCGGATTCACTGGCCACCGCGCCGCCAAATATCCGGACGCCAAGTTCACTCCGCGCATCGAGCGGGCGCCGAAACGCCGCATCGAGCGAAAGTCGGACATACGGCTGGGCGTCGTATCGGCTCTCGGTCACCACCCCCTGCTCACGATTCCGATACTCGACGCCACCAGCCACGTCGATCCTGCCTCGCACCCCAACAGCGCCGATCCGTCGCTCGGTCCGCCAATGGGCGGCGGCCTCGACCGTGCCGGCGTTCTCGTACAGGGCCTGGTCGAGGAACCCCATGTTGGAGGTGGCAACCCAGCCCGCCGACAACCCGTACCAGTCTCGCGGGCCGAATCCCAGGTGCCCGAGCCGTTCCTTTTCGACCAGGGCCGAGGCGCCCCGCCGCCCTTCGAACGAGAACGCTTCGAACGCCGTGGCAAGCCGGGGGGCATAGAGAGCCGTCGGGTTCTCCAGACGAAGTTGCCACTGTTCGAAGGCCTCGCCACGCTCACAGCACAGCCTGGTTGCCATGCTCTGGCGGAAGGTGAGCCGATTGAACCGGCCCAGATAGTTGGATCGCGCCTGGAACCCAGCCGTCACCCCGCCAGCGTCGTTATACCAGACCGTCGGCAGCAGCGTCGTTGCACGCCGGTCCCGATACACTGGCGTCGAGACCAGCCGGTCGATCGAGTAGGCCGACTTCGGTGCCCGATACCACCCGAGCAAGCCGCGACGTTGCCGGTTGTTGAGCATATTCCAGTCGTGCGTCACGCCATCAGGGTCGAGCACCACCTCGACCGGGCGTCCTTCGGTCAGCAGCGTGACCGTCTCCCGGGTAGCGTACCCCTCGGCCCGCGCCCGGGCTCGATCGGTTGGAGTGCGCACCAACACCTCGACCGGCAGCACTCCGTCCTCCCGCCGTTCGAGCTGGACCCGAGTAATCCAACGCCCGTCAGTGGTCCGGTTCGATCGCACCTTCCGAATCGCGTAGTCGTATCGGACGTTGCCGTGCAGCCACTGCCCAAAGAAGCTCGACAGATTCCGCCCCGAGACCTCCTCGGCCACCTGCCGAAAAGCGGCCTCGTCGACGTGGCGGAGCTTCCATCGCGCATAGTAGGTGCGCAGAATACGCCCCATGGTCTCCGCCCCGACCAGTGCATGCAGCCGGTGGAAGAAGAGCTCCCCGCGGGCGTAGATCATCGCATTGTAGGTCGCGAAGTCCCGGTAAGCATGACTGGGATAGCTCACCGGCTGCGAGCGACCATCGAGATCCAGCCCGAGTATTCGGAGCTCGGCGGCGTGATAGCGGGCGGAATCGCCCTGTTCGAGGAAATAGCGGGTCGTCTGATAGCTCGTAAATCCCTCGTCGAGGAATCCTTCCCGCCATTCATTGTTGGCGAGAACACCCATGACGTAGTTGTGACCGGCCTCGTGGAGGATCAGGCCGAGGCTCGGGTTTCCGTTGCCCATCATCATCGGGAACTCGGTGCCGCCACCCTCGAGGCGGTGCACGTTCGTCATCTGGGGCCAGGGATACGCGCCAAAGATCCGATCGAGCCACGCCATCGTGGCCTCGGTGCGCTGCACCACCAGGCCGCCCCCCCAGGTCGCTTCGTCTCCCGGCTGATAGAGAACGTGCACGGCTATCGGCCCATAGCGACCGCCCTCATAGAGGAAGTCGGGACGCATCGACACGGCGAAATGATGGACCTGCTCAGCGCGCCAGACGACCGTCTTGCGGCCGGGCGCTCGTGAAGCGCAGGCATCCGGCGCGAGCACAGCCAGCGCATCGGGATAGTGATCCCGCTGATACTCCACCGCGCGCGCAGGATTCCGATTCGCGCGTTCCCAGCCGGGATCGCCGCACATCGGAACCCCCGTGGCACCGACAACCTGGTCCTCGGGAAGATCCAGTGCGACGGTGAAGTCGCCGAACTCACCGTAGAACTCGCCCGCCGGGAGGAGCGGCTGCTCCTGCCATCCATACTTGTCGTAGACCACGACCTTAGGGTACCACTGCGCAAAGTCGAAGGCCCGGCCACGCCGCCCCTGCCGTCTGGGCATCGTCGACGGTCGAGCGATCCAATCGAGTTCGGCCACCAGCGAATCACCCGGAGGCAAATAGGAGGGCAGCGCGAAACGGACGATCGTGCTGTCCGGGGCAAAGGGATACAGCGGCGAAACCGGCTGACCCATGATTCGGACGTTGCGAACCTGGTTCATTCCGAAATCCGGATCGCGCAGATCGCTGAACCGACGGCGCTGCTCAGCGAGATCAGCCTGGGCCCAGCGCGAGTTGGGCCGAAAGGCATTGAGATGGAGATGAAACGACAGGGTGCTCAGCGTATCGGGTGATCGGTTGCGATACACCACGCGCTGAGACCCCCGCAGCATTCCGGCCGCCTCGTCGAGCGAGGCATCGATGGCGTAGGAGACGCTTTGTTGCCAGTAGCCCGGCGGGTCCGGTTGGGTGGCTGGCGCCTGGAGTACAAGCGCCAGTGACAATATCGTCGGCGACATCGGCATCCCGATCGAGAGTGCGACTCCGCCGGGCAGTCGCCGGCTGACCTCCAAAGCTAGCTTCCTGCCAGAGGAGTTTCACCTCATGGCCAGCACGACCTTCCCCACCACCCCGCCCCGATCGAGCCGCGCATGGGCCGCCTGAACATCCGCCAGATCGAACACGGTATCCACGACCGGCCGGACCTGCCCCGAGGCGACGAGCGCCGAGAGGCGTCGCATCAGCGATCCGCTCGGGCTGCTGCGGACAAAGCGAAAACGCTGCCGCGACCAGAGCCGCCGGCACTGCTGGAGCAACAGGCCCGGCGCGAACCCGGTCGTGACGTACCGACCCTCGCTCGCCAGCAGCGACCGCACCAGCGCCGTCGGGGCGCCGAAGACCGTGTCGACCACGCCGTCGAACGGGCCCTCGCCCCGAAGCGCGTCGCCCTCGACCAGGCCGACGCCGCGGATCCCGAGACGCAGACCCAGCTCGGCAGGCCTTCCACGAAATGCGCCAATCACATCCGCACCCGAGGTGCGGCCGAGCTGCGCGGCGACCGACCCAACCCCGCCTGCCACGCCGCAGACCAGGATTCGATCGCCGGCCCGTGGACCGATGAGGTCGATTGCCTGCAGAGCTGTCAGGGCCGCCAGCGGCAGGCTCGCCGCACCCTCGAACGAAAGGCCGTTCGGAATCCGGTCGACCACCGACGCGGGAACGACAGCTCGCTCGGCGTGCATGCCACCGCGACGAGCGTCGACCCGGCCATATACCGGATCACCGGTCGACCACCCGGCTGTGCCCAGCCCGACGCCTTCGACGACCCCGGCAAAGTCGAACCCCAGAATCGCCGGAAAGCGGAGGGGCATCGCACGACGCAACGCCCCGCTGCGCAGCTTGAGATCCAGCGGATTGAGGCTCGCCGCGTGAACTCGCACCAGCAGTTCCCCTGCACCAGGCAGCGGATCCGGAGGCGAGACCAGCCTGATCGCCTCCGGACCACCGTACCCCGTCACCACTGCCGCCTTCACGAGCCTTTCTCTCCTCGCCTCGCCCTGACCATCAGAAGCGACGGATCCATGCCGGCGCCAGACCGCCGCCCCAGCTTCGATCCGAGGTCCGCAGGCGTACGTTGGTTCCGTTCACCTGCATCGTGAACAGCTCGTCGATCCCGCGAACGTTTTGCCCGAAGGCAATCAACCAGCCGTCCGGCGACCAGGCTGGCGTCGTTTGTCGACCCTCGAGCGGAATCCGGGTCAGACTACCGTCACTCAGACGGAGGATCGTGATGTCCGCCTCGGCGCCGTAATAACGAACGAACGCGATCCGGGTTCCGTCAGGTGACCAGGTTGGCGATGCATCGAATCCGGTTAACGTGCTCGTGAGCTGAGTTTTGCTGGAACCGTCGGCATTCATGACCCAGATAGAAGCCGTCGTACCCGCCGGGCCGTTGTGAATCTGACTGTAGGCGAGGCGGGTTCCATCCCGAGTCCACGCCGGTGCGCTGCGGACCGCGGCTGCATCCATGTCGGCGGTGAGGTTGGCCGGCGCGCTCCCGTCCTCGTTCATCACCCAGATGTCGGAGCGACCGTCACCGGCTGCCCGACGATAGGCAATCTTCCCCCCGGCCGGCGACCAGACCGGCTGATCGTCGATCCCAGCGGTGGCGGTCAACCGTCGAAGGTTGAGACCACCGATCCGATCGATCACAAAGATGTCGTCGACCGGCAAGCCCGTGCCGAGTTCGCGCATCGAGACGGCAAACGCCACCCGTCGCCCGTCAGGAGAGGACGTCGGCGCATGCGACACCGATCCGGCGTTGAGCCGCAACGGAGCGAGCCCGGTGCCGAGCGTGAGAACGAACAGCTCGGACGAACCTGCCGCAGTCACCCGATGATAAAGCAGATCGTGTTCGTACTCCGCGTCATCGACAATCGTGGCACCCATCGATGCCGCAACACCCTCGCTTCGCGCGGTAACGGTGACATATCCCTCACGCACGGCGGTCAGCAGACCGTCATCGGAAATCGTCGCATTGCCGTTGTCGACCGACCACTCGACAATCCGCTCCTCCAACGGCTGACCGGTCGCGTCCTTGGTCACGGCCGTCAACTGAACGCCTTCCCCAAGAGTCAGGACCGGCGTCAAAGGCGTGATCGCGATGAAGGCCACGGGTCGGCGGCTCACCGTGACGCGGGCCACGGCCTCGATGCCTTCAATGACGACCCGGATTTCACCCTGCCCCGGCCCCACCGCCAGAACGCGGCCGTCCGGACCTACCGTCGCGACGGCAGGACTCGCGCTGCTCCAGGCCGCAGCACGACCCTGCAAGAGGCGCCCGGCCGCATCCTTTGCCGCCGCCTGAAGCCGGCGGGTTTCGCCCGGCCAGAGATGCAGATCGGACACATCGAGCGTCACCGCAGCCACCGCAGCTTCGGCCACCGTCAGCTCGCTTGCCCCCGTTACCCCGTCGACTGCGGCGCGAATGTCAGCCGTGCCCGCGCTCAATGCGGTGACGACTCCTGCTGCCGTAACCGTTGCCACGGCAGGTGCGCTGGAGGACCAGGCGACCAGCCGCCCTGTGATTTCGCGCCCGCCGGCGTCGAGCGCGCGCACGGTAAACGGTAGTTCGTCGCCGACGGTCACCGTGCCTTGGCCAGGCTGCACCTGCACGCTGGCCACCACCGGAGGCTGCCCCGGCCCCGCCCCATCCTCGCCGCACGCCGCCAGGAGCGCGCCGGCAAGCAGGGTGATCAGAAAACGCCGGGCCACGCGGCCCGGCCGAACCAGCATCAGACTGTACCACATACTCGGATCCTCACTCCAGTTGAGTTTGATGATCCGAATCTGAGCTTCGGGTCTTATCGAGCGATTAGTCGGATGGACGGGTCAGGCGGGCCCCAGCGGTAA
The DNA here is from genome assembly GCA_019637315.1 of Gemmatimonadales bacterium. Classification (NCBI taxonomy): domain Bacteria; kingdom Pseudomonadati; phylum Gemmatimonadota; class Gemmatimonadia; order Gemmatimonadales; species Gemmatimonadales bacterium. Next base: position 6,369 of record JAHBVU010000014.1, on the reverse strand, counting down.
GCAGTGGAAAGCGGTGGCCGGACCCAAAGGTCCGACCACCGCGGGGATCATCCTCCAGCCCCAGGGCGACCGGTCAGCCCGGCCACCAGATGGCGCAGCCCGACCTGCCAGACGAGCGGCTCCCCCGGCAGGTCGACCCGACGGTCCGTGCCGAGCGCGCGGATCTCATCGTCCGTTACCAGCGCTTGGCCCCCCACCGCGCTGATCAGCAAGGGGGTGCGGCGCGCCAGCAGCCCCTCAGCGCCGATCCGAAGCGCTTTGCCGCCAGGACCGATCAGCGCGCCGGTGAGCTGGACCACCGCCACCGGCGTCTCGAGCGACGTCAGCCATGGCAACTTGGCGACGTGATCGGTGCCAAGCACGACCTCCTTGCTTCCAACCAGCCCGCGCTGCCGGATCCAGTACTGACCGATCTCGAGCGTGATCACGAGCGCTCCTTCGACCTGCCCTGTTGCCATCGTCGTGTCGATCCAGCTGGCCCAATCGGCCGAGGGACGCCCGACCGACAGCTTGAGGTGCTGGTACCCTCGCCCAAGGGCCTCGCCGCCACGCTCGGCACAGTCGGCATCCGGCGCGCCGGTCTCTGTCTCACACCCGAAGCGCACATCCGGGGGTACGGCGCCTGGCCGCGGCCCGGACCCGCCCTCGCCGAGCCGTGGCCCGACGCCCAGAGAATCGAGGTACGCTGTCATTTCGATCAGGAGCCTCTGCAGTTCGCCCCCTGGGGCGGGGTCGAATACGGGAGATTGGGAGGCGCCTCGCTGGTAGCTGACCGGCAGATAGCCGAGTGGCCGGACGGGATCGGGCAAACCGACGCCCGCGTAGTGCGGCGGGCGCTCGAGATAGGTGTCCCCCACCCCGCTGCCGAGGGTGGCGCCGGTCGTGGCGCAAGAGACGATCAGGCATGGAAAGGTGAGCGACAGCAGGGTCGCAAGGTACCGCCGATGGGATAACACGATTGGCCTCGGGCTCGCTTGGGTCCGAACAGGAAACGAGCCGACAATCTCCGCCTCGGGCCTTACCGGGCGATTACAGCCCGTCTCCAACCGCTTAATCGACCAGCGAGGGGACGGCGGCGGCGCGAATGGCGTCCGCGAGATCGACCGTTTCCTGCTCCGGCGCCGCTTCGAGTTCCGCTTCCAGGAGCGCAACCAGCCGCTCGTAGTGACGCAGCGCCCCGGCCCGATCGCCGGCGCGGGCCAGCGCGTGCATCAACCCGCGATGTGCGGTCTCGTTCAGGTCGTCAGTCCGCACCAGCTTCCGGTACACCTCGGCCGCCTCCTCGAAGCGTGCCGCGGCAGTCAGGCCTCGTCCGAGGGCAGACAGGCCGTTCAGGTACAGGCGGCGCAGATGGTCGCGGTGTTCCAGGTGCCAGTCGCCGGCCGTATTGGCTTCGAGGTAATCACCGGCGTAATCGAGCAGCGCCTCCTGCAAGGCGTCCACCGGCACCGAGCCCGCCTGGGCCAGGCGCAGCGCCGCGACAATCCGATCGGCGAAACGAATGGCATCCACTTCGACGCCGAGCGCCTCGTTGACACGATAGCGATTCCGCTCGAAGAGAATCCAGTCATGACGGCCGAGCCGTTTGCGCAGCTGATGCAGCGACACATGAAAGACGTTCTTGACCTGCGCAGCTGACCCATCGGGCCAGAAGGCGACCCCGATCTGCTCCCGCGTCCGACCTTCGGGATGCATCACCAGATACAGCAGCAGTTCCATGGGCTTGGCATAGGCCCACGCTTCTGCCGCAAGCGGCCTACCGTCCTGGTAGATCTCGGTGCGTCCGAGGGTCACGATGCGCAGCCGCGGCCCGGATGCCACGGGCACCTCTGGTGCGATCGCGATCGGCCCAGGTACACCTGAGCGCTTCGGCTCGACCCCCGAGCTTCCCACCTCCGCCAGCCGAATGACCTCGTCGATCGGTAGCGCCGCGCCGACCGCCCGCCAGCGGACCGCATCGTCCCGGCCCAGCGCGCGCTCAACGCCCTCCGTCGTTTCTGTAAAGAAGGCCTGCTCGTGCGAAAAGACCTGTGTGCCGGAAGCCTCACGCAGCGCCGCGCCGTAACCCAGCAGCTGAGCAGCGCGGACCGAATCGCCTGCCCGGCGAGATGCCGCGGCCGCAATCAGCAGTGCTCGGGAGACATACCAGTCATCGGCCAGGGTTCGCGCGGCGCCAAAGGCCTGCACCGCATGCCGCGCAGCTGCCGCCATATCGTCCCGATTGAGAGCCAGCAGTGCGCGACCCATTGCCGCCTCGACCAGCGCCATCCACGCCGCCGAATCCTGGGCCAGCTCCGCAGCTTCGGCAAATGCGGCATCGGCCTGATCCGGGCGCCCCTGAACCCGGTGCACGAAGGCCACCGCGTATACCAGCACCTCGGCCACGACCCACGGCTTGCCGCTCTCGCGCGCCCGTGCCAGACCCGACTCGGCCCGCGCCAGCGCGAGTGCGTCCAATCCGAGATCGCAGTACAGGTGCGCCAGACGGTAATCCGTCGTCGCCTGGAGCTCCGGATCGCCCAGGAGGCGTGACAATCGCTCCGCCTCCTCGAGCCGCGAACGGCAGTGATCGCTGTTGCGAGCCAGGTACGCAAAGACGCCGGCACCGTGCAGCGCGCGAATCCAGCGGGGATCCGGCGTGCGGTCGGGGGTGGTGGCCAGCATTGCCTCACACCAGGTCGCACCTTCACGCCACTGATTGGCATGAAACCAGAAACGCCAGAGCGCCGAGACAAGGTCGAGCGCAACCCCGATGTCGTGCCCGCCGGACAGCGACCAATGGAGCGCCGCCCGAATGTTGTCCTGCTCGCCGCGCAACCGCGTGACCCAGGCACTCGACCCGGTGCGCTCGAGCTCGGGACGGCCGGTCTCGGCTAGCCGGGCAAAATATGCGGCATGCCTGGCCCGCGTGTCGCGATCGGCCGACGGCGCCGCCTGGCCCCGATCCCGACCGTACTGTCGTACGATCTCCAGCAACCAATAACCCGCGCTGCCAATCCGCTCTCGCATTACCACCAGCGAACGGTCCACCAGCCTCGCCACCAGATCGAGCACTTCGTCGGCCTCGATCCCGTCACCTGCGCAGACGGCTTCCGCCGCCTCCAGCGAGAACTCGCCCGCAAAGACCGAGAGTCGCTGCAGCAGCACCTGCTCCTTTGTGCTCAGCAGGCGGTAACTCCAGTCGACGGTGGCGCGGAGGGTCTGGTGGCGCGGTATGGCGGTGCGCCTGCCCCGAGTCAGCAGCTGGAACGCGTCGTCCAGTCGCTCGGCGATCTGCTCCGGAGCCAGGACGCGCACCCGAGCGGCGGCCAGCTCAATGGCCAGGGGAATGCCGTCCAGACGGCGGCAAATCTGCACGATCGTGCTGGCGTTGGCTTCAGTGAGCCGAAAGGACGGAAGGACGTCACCCGCTCGTTCGACGAAGAGTTGAATCGCCTCGTACTGGAAGAGGTTGTCTGGCCGAAGGTCGGTCCCGGCCGTTGGAAGCGACAGCGGCGGTACCAGCCAGGCCCGTTCACCATCGACGCCGAGCCCCTCGCGGCTGGTCGCCAGGATGGTGAGACCGGGGCAATGGCGCAGGAGAAGGTCGACTTGTGCGGCGCAGGCGTCGACCAGGTGCTCACAGTTGTCGAGCACGAGGGTCAGCCGACGAGCCTGCAGCGCGTCCAGCACACTATCGGAGGCTGATCGCCCAGGCTCTTCAGGTATGCCGAGACACGCGGCAATCTGTTGGGCCAACAGGGCAGGATCAGCCAGCGGAGCGAGTTCCACCCACCCCACTTCGCCCCCATCCGCCAGGACTTTGGCGGCAACCTCGCGGGCCAGCCGAGTCTTGCCGACGCCGCCCGGCCCGGTGATGGTGACAAGCCGGACCTCGCCAAGCAAACCGCCAAGATCGGCCATTTCGCGCTCGCGGCCGATGAATCGGGTCAGCTGAACCGGCAACGGAGGGTCGACCAGGGAACTCGTCATGGCTGAACTCTGACGCGTCCCTCGGGTGTCCGCAAGCGGCGGACGGATACGAAGGACCCACATGGTTCGTGGTGTATGCCCCGCCAGCGCGAAATGCGGTGTCGATCAGAGACCCGATCTATCGACCGTGAGACAGCACCAACGTCGTTCGCCAGCATCCTGATTGTGGTGGTCCCATGACCGCACACCTGGCTGTTCGACTTACCCGATAGCAGATCGGCCTGAAGCAAGAAGGGCCCCGCGTATGCAGGGCCCTTCTCGACAGCTGCGGCGCTGATCGTTTAGCGCGAGTAAAACTCGACCACCAGCGCCGGCTCACAGAGCACCGGAATCTGATCGCGCACCGGCAAGGCACGCACAGTCGACTTCCGCGCCGCGCCCTGGACGTCGAGGTAGGTGGGCACAACGGGCCGCGCCTCGAGCGCCGCCACGACCGGCACGATGTCCTTGCTGCGCTCACGCAGGCCGACCACGGCCCCCGGCGCCAAACGACGCCCCGGCGCCTTGCTGATCCGGCCGTTGACCGTGACGTGACCATGCGCCACCAGCTGACGGGCGGCAAAGATGGTCCGGGCAAACCCGGAACGGAGCACCACGGCGTCGAGCCGGAGCTCGAGCAGCTGCAACAGCCGCTCACCCGTGTTGCCCGGCAAGCGGGAGGCTTCGGCAAAGGCGTTTTCCAGCTGCCGCTCACTCAGGTTGTACTGCGCGCGGAGCCGCTGCTTTTCCATCAGCTGCCGCTTGTACTCGGAAACTTTGCGCTGCGGGGCCGCGCCGTGCTGGCCGGGCCGCTCGGGCCGGGCCGCCAGGACCTTGGCCGTTTTGGGGGACAACGGAATGCCCAGCGCCCGGGCGATCTTACCCTTCGGACCACGAAGATTCACTTGTGACTGCTCCAGAGATTAACGGTACACACACTGGTTACACGGAGTCGACGTCACACTCGGTGGGCAAGGCAGACCCGGCCAGCGACCGATTCGATTCGTCGTACACCAGAGCTGCGCACTATCGCCGCAACACCCGGTCGTGTAACGCTCCACGCGCTGTGGCTCCGATCCACTTGGACCGAAACCGCAAGGCAGGTGGCGACCATCCGCGGAACGCCATCCGCCATTGCTTGGCCCGTGATTGGCCCTGCGTAGGCCAAAGACGAGGTCCCAGCATGCACCCGTATCACCAGCGGCCGCCCAGTCTTCCGGGCCTGGCAGGCAATCCGGCACACGCTTACGGGATCAACAGGCTCCGCACGACTCGGCCCGGCCAGCCGGTACGCCTGTGGGCGCCCGATGCCAAACCGGACCAGTAACGACGAGAACGGCGTCCTCGGATTCAGCCGATCCCAGGCCGCACGGAGTTCCTTGACATCAATATCGTCGTTCGGAGGCTCTTTCGGGAGGGGCTCCGGGGTCACGAGTTGGTCGGGCGCCTGGTCTGGGTCGGAAAACCCGGCAACCAGGATATCCAGGGTTCCCCACCCCTCCGCCGGAACGTGGAGCTCGAAGGCAGGCGCCCCGGCAGCATCGAACCAGCGTACGCTCCTCGCCTGGCCGTCGGCCCAACGCTCATCCGTCAGGTAGACACTGGCCCATCTGGACAGATCGCCTCGAAAATGGGCCGCGCCCGCTAGGAGATCCGCCACGCCGCCCGCAGACACCATGCGGCGGATATCAAGGCAACGCGCGATCCAGACACCAGGAGCCCGGACGATTGCCCTGACGGTCCCGAGCGGCCGGAGCTCGGTGAATAGCGCGTTCCAGCACGGAAGAAGCCGCCAGCACCCCGAACCGCACCCGCGTGCAATCCTCTCCGCTTCCGTAACAACTGGTCCGGCAGCAGGGCTCGACGAGTCGGGGCTGAATTCCTCGTACATCACCACTCCATCATGAAAGCGTGGACCCTCAGACACCCGCCAAGCGGCGGCCGGCACCAGTACCTGGTACGAAGTATCGTCCGTCTGTACATGGAAATGGCTCTCACTCTCTTTAATAGATCACTACAAGGCTATCCCAAAGGAGCAGTTGAGGCAATCTCGTATTTCTACTTGGATTGGCCGCCCTAGACCCTACCCGGGCGGCACCGGCACTCGAGAGGTTCCAATCAAATCAGGCGTTCAGAGTTCCTGACGACGAAAGGCAGCAACGGCAGCAACCGCAAACCCTACGGTAGCCACGACGCCAGTAAGCACCGGCCAGGTCGCGGCGTACGGCGCCGATCGTACAACCGCGCCGACCCCACCAGGCAACCCAATGAAGCTGTAACGGGTAGCCACCGGCCAGATCGCCAGCACGAGGGTGCCGAAGAAGAACGCCAGCCCCGCACCCGCCGCCCCGCCACGAGACGGAAACACCACCGAGAAGAAGGTCATGGCGCTCACCAGGAGCGCCGCATGGACCAACC